>JBFZCK010000088.1:0-8686 GCA_041307965.1 Burkholderiales bacterium
CGATTTTTTCGGTGCCGGCTTTGACCTTGGCGGCTTCGCGAGCGATGTCGATGGCGGCGTGGAACGGCAAGATCAAGGGACAAGCCTCGCTCACGCGCAGGCGCGAACGCACCTCCACACCCGCCTTCTCAAGGCCAGCGATTTCTTCGAACAACTTGCCCACGGAGAGCACCACACCGTTGCCGATGTAGCACTTCACGCCGGCGCGCATGATGCCGCTGGGAATCAGGTGCAAGGCGGTTTTCACGCCGTTGATCACCAGGGTGTGACCGGCGTTGTGACCGCCCTGAAAACGCACCACGCCTTGCGCGGTTTCGGTGAGCCAGTCGACCAACTTGCCCTTGCCTTCGTCACCCCACTGGGTGCCCACGACCACGACGTTGCGCCCAGGAGTGGCGCTGCTGCTCTTGTTCATCTGCTGCTTTCGAAACAAAAATTAAAGGGGTTCAACGTGCCAAGCGCCGGCGCGCTGCACCAACTGTCGGTCACACAAAAACTCGTCCACCTCGTGCTCATGGCCGGGCAAGACACAGACCACGGTGTGGCCTTGGGCGCGGCAATCGGCCACAGCACGGCGCAAGGCTGAGTCCGTGCTCCAAGGCGCGCGGATGGCCGCTTGTAAGGGGCGAGGCGCGACGGCTTGCACCAACTCTTTGAGGTCCAAGCTGAAACCGACGGCGGGGCGCTTGCGGCCAAACACAGCACCCACCTCGTCGTAACGACCACCACGCACCAACTCCATGGGCGACGCGCTGGGCGCGGCCGCATCGGGTTTGGCGAACATGGCAAAGCGCATGCCGGTGTAATAGGCATAACCGCGAAGGTCGGCCAAATCGATGGAGACGTCCATGCCCTGCACTTGGGCTGCGAGCCAGCGCAGGTTGTCCAAGGCGGCTTGCAAACGCGCCGAAGGCGTTAAACGCTGCTGGGCCACCTCGATCACCTCTACACCACCAAACAGGGACGGCAAAGCACGCAGGTCGCGCTGCACGGCCGCAGGCAAGTGGGCCGAGAGGGCATCGAGTTCGGCCTGGTCTTTGCCGGCCAAGGCCGTGTGGACCCGAGCCAACCACGCGGGGTCGGCCGGCAGGTCGGCCAAGACGGCGTCGATCACCCGCACGTCGGACATGTCGAGCAAGAGCTGGTTCACACCGGCTTGGCGCAAACAGGCTTGCGCCAATTCGATGATTTCCAAGTCGGCTTCCACACCCGCGTGGCCATAAATTTCGGCGCCCAGTTGCATGGGCTCACGGCTGGCTTGGGCGCGGTCGATGCGCGTGTGCACCACCGGTCCGCAGTAGCTCAGGCGGGTGACGCCGGCGCGGTTGAGCAAATGGGCGTCGATGCGCGCGACTTGTGGCGTGCTGTCGGCGCGCAAGCCCAGGGTGCGGCCCGAGAGCTGGTCGACCAATTTGAAGGTTTGCAGGTCCAGCGCCTCGCCGGTGCCGGTGAGCAAGGATTCGAGGTGTTCGACCATGGGCGGCATCACCAGCTCGTAACCATAGCCACGGGCGGTGTCGAGCAAGGCTCGGCGAAGTTCTTCGATGTGGCGCGCCTCAGAAGGCAGCACATCGGCAATGTGATCCGGCAGGACCCAGGCGGACATGGACATAGGGGGTGCTGTTAAAACGGTGATTTTACCGGGTCACGCGCACCCCAAAACGAAACACCCGCCACCAAGGGCGGGTGCACCTCAAAACCCAGCGATCAACGCCCGGGGTTGCTGCTGCGCAAGGCCTTGAAGAAATCGCTCGATGGGTCGAGCACCATCACGTCTTGCTTGTTGGCAAAGGTGGATTTGTAGGCTTCCAAGCTTCGGTAGAACTGGGCAAACGCCGGGTCTTTGCCAAAAGCTGCTGCGTACAGCGAGGCCGCTTTGGCATCGCCTGCACCCTTGATTTTTTGGGCATCGCGGAACGCATTGGCCAAAATCACCTCGCGCTGGCGATCGGCGTCGGCGCGGATTTTTTCGCCCTCGGCAAAACCGGTCGAACGCAACTCATTGGCCACGCGCTTGCGTTCGGCCTCCATGCGCTGGTAGACCGAAGCGGTGATGCTCTCGGCGTAGTCCACGCGGGTGATGCGAACATCCACCACGTCCATGCCCCAAGGCTTCTCGGAGCCACGGACCGCGGCCAAGACCTCGCGCTTGACATCGGCCATCAGCTCTTCACGACGTGAAGACAGCAGCTCTTTGACGGTGCGCTTGTTGATCTCTTGTTGGAAGGAGTTGCGCACCACGCGGTTGAGTTGCTGCGCACCGGCGGCTTCGTTCACACCCACGTTGCGGATGTAGGTTTGTGGCTCGCTGATGCGCCAGCGCACGTACCAGTCGATGACCACGCGCTGCTTCTCCGCCGTGAGCGTGGGCTCGGTTTCAGCGCTCTCCAGGATCAACAAACGCTTGTCAATGTAGGAGACGTTTTGGAACGGCGGCGGCAGCTTGAAGTTCAAGCCTGGCTCGGTGATGACTTTTTGGATCTGCCCGAGTTGGAAGACCACACCGAATTGGCGCTGATCCACCACAAAGAGCATGGAGCTGGCAATGGCCAGCGCCACCAAAAGGGAGGAAAGGATAAAACCCAGTTTGTTCATGAAATGGCTTTCGGGTCGCTTGGGTTCTGAAATCAGCGCACGTCGCGTTCACGCGAACGCGCGGCATTGTCCAGGCTGCGGCTGGCCGGGGTGCTGGCGGGTGCGGCAGGTGCCGTTGGGCTCACAGGAGCCGCCGCAGCAGGGCTGGCGCCCGGCGCGGTGGCTTGGATGAGTTTGTCCAAGGGCAAATACAAAAGGTTGTTGTTGCCTTTGGCATCGACCAAGACCTTGGTGACGTTGCTGTAGACCTCTTGCATGGTGTCCACGTACATGCGTTCGCGCGTGACCTGAGGGGCCTTGCGGTACTCGGCATGAATGGCTTGGAAGCGCTGCGCATCACCTTCGGCCTGCGCCACGATGCGGGCGCTGTAACCTTCGGCCTCTTCGTTCAAACGCGAAGCCGCACCACGGGCGCGGGGCACCACGTCGTTGGCGTAGGCTTCGGCTTCGTTTTTGGCGCGCTCACGCTCCTGAGCGGCTTTGAGCACGTCATCAAACGAGGCTTGCACCTGTTCGGGGGGGCGCACACCACCTTGCTGCAAGTTGATGCCCACCACCTCGATGCCCACGTTGTAGCGGTCCAAGATGGTCTGCATGAGTTCGCGCACACGGGGGCCAATTTGGTCGCGTTCTTCTGCCAGAGCGGCGTCCATGCGCATCTTGCCCACCACCTCGCGCACGGCCGTTTCGGCGGCCTTGGTCACCGCGGCCTCAGGGTCGCGGCTTTCGAACAAAAAGGCACGCGCATCGCTGAGTCGGTACTGAACGGCGAATTTGATTTCGACGATGTTTTCGTCTTCGGTCAGCATGGCCGACTCGCGCAGGCCGGTGGCCGGCACGATGGTGTCACGACCCACATCCACCGAACGGATTTGGGTGGCAGCCACCGTTTCGTGGCGCTGAATGGGGTAAGGCAAGCGCCAGTTAAAACCCGCGCCCACGGTGCCGTTGTACTTGCCGAACTGGGTGATCACGGCTTGTTGACCTTCTTGCACGATGAAGAAGCCCGAACCCAGCCAAATCAAGGCCACCACACCCACGATCAAGCCCGCGCCGATGCCCGTGGATTTGGGTGAAGGGTTGTAGGAAGGTGCGCCGCCTGGTCCATTGCCACCCGAGCCCCCTTTGCCGCCAAAGATGTTGCCCAATTTGCGGTTGAAATCGCGCCAGAGCTCATCGAGGTCCGGCGGGCCTTGGTTGGCGCCGTTGGGGCGCTGGTCGCGGGGTGGCTGCTCGCCTTTGGGCTCTGACGAGCCACCCTCCTCGCCTCGGCCCCAGCGTGGATCGTTCAAGTTGAACACACCCAGCCAGCGTGACCAGCGGGCACGGCCTTGACCGGCGTCGGTGCGACGGGCAAATCGGGGAAATTTCAAATCCATAAATCAGACTCGTTGGGGTTGGTTAGCGCTATTGTGCCCAATCGCTGGGCTCATTGGTCTGCGGGGTCAAAATCACCGTATTCAGGTGGGGCCGAACGGCTGCGTTGCAAGGCCCACTGTGCCAAGTGCTCGCGCAACTCAGGCACACCGGTGCCATCGCGCGCGCTCACAAAGATCCGATCCAATCGGGTGCCTTGAAGTTCCATGCTGTCCAGAATCTGGCGCGGTGTGTGCTCAGGCGCCACAGCGTCGAGCTTGTTGAAGACCAGCATTTGCGGCACATCGGCCGCGCCGATCTCGCGCAACACCGAGAGCACCGATTCGATTTGCTCGGGGTGATCGGGGTTGGAGGCGTCCACCACGTGCAGCAACAAGTCCGCATCGGCGGCCTCTTGTAGCGTGGCGGCAAAGGCGTCCACCAAGCCGTGCGGCAGGTTGCGGATGAAGCCCACCGTGTCGGACAACGAGACCGAACGACCCGCCGCCCCCAAATACAACTGGCGCGTGGTGGTGTCCAAGGTGGCGAACAGTTGGTCGGCGGCGTAGGCTCGTGCCTTCACCAGTGCGTTGAAGATCGAGGATTTCCCCGCGTTGGTGTAGCCGACCAATGAGATGCTCAAGGTGTCGCGGCGTTCGCGTTGGCGACGCTGGGTCGCCCGCTGCTTTTTGACCTTCTCCAAGCGGTCTTTGGTGCGCTTGATCGAATCGGCGATCATGCGTCGATCCAGCTCGATTTGGGTCTCGCCGGGGCCCCCGCGCATGCCGATGCCACCGCTTTGGCGCTCCAAGTGCGACCAACGGCGCACCAGACGCGTGCTGAGGTATTGCAGCTTGGCCAACTCGACTTGCAACTTGCCCTCGTGGCTGCGGGCACGCTGGGCGAAGATTTCCAGGATCAGCAAGGTGCGGTCGTTGACCGGGCGCCCCATGTGACGCTCCAAATTGCGCTGCTGCGCAGGGCTCAGGGCTTGGTCAAATAGGATCTCGGCCGCACCAGTGGCATCGGCCAAAAACTTGATTTCATCGGCCTTGCCCGAGCCCACGAACAAGGCAGGATCGGGCGCACGGCGTTTGCAACTGACGCGGTCAAGCACCCGGTAGCCTGCGGTTTGCGCGAGCAAACCGAGCTCTTGGAGTTCACCGTCGAAGTGATCGTCACCAAAATCGACACCCACCAAGATCACACCCGGTGGGGCCTTGTCCCCCGGCTCGGGTTTCAAGCGGCGGGCTCTTCGGGCGTGGCCGTGGCGAATTGCACGGGACGACCGGGAACGATGGTGGAAATGGCGTGTTTGTAGACCATCTGGGTCACGGTGTTGCGCAGCAACACGACGTACTGGTCAAAAGATTCGATCTGGCCTTGCAGCTTGATGCCGTTGACCAAATAAATCGAGACCGGCACGTGCTCTCGGCGAAGTTGGTTCAGGAAGGGGTCTTGCAAGAGCTGGCCTTTGTTGTTCACGATATGCTCCGTGTTAAAAAAATGGAAGACAACTGACCATACCACAGCCACCGAGGGGAAGCCGCCGCCGCTGACCGAAATCAGCTGTCTTTGTACGGGTTTTCAGACGATTTGAATTCGATGCGCAAGGGTGTACCGACCAAGTCAAAAGCCTTGCGAAACCGCGCTTCCAAAAAGCGCTTGTAGGTATCGGTCACGTGCTCGAGCGAATTGCCGTGAATCACGATGACCGGCGGGTTCATGCCGCCTTGGTGGGCGTAGCGCATCTTGGGGCGGAACATGCCGCTGCGCTGGGGCGACTGGAATGCCGTGGCCTCTTGCAACAAGCGCGTGAGCATGGGCGTGGGCATTTTGCGCTTGGCCGAGGCATGCGCCAAGGCAATCGACTTCCACACCGGGCCCAAGCCTTGGCGCTTTTGTGCCGAAATCAGGTGCAAAGAGGCAAACTTCAAAAACGCCAAACGGCTCTCGATGCTGCGCTCGACCTGCTCACGCTGATACGCGTCCACCGCGTCCCATTTGTTGATGGCCAGCACCACGGCGCGGCCACTTTCCAAAATGAAACCCGCGATGTGGGCGTCTTGATCCGTCACACCCTGTGTGGCGTCGAGCAAAAGCAAGACGACGTTGGCGCTCTCAATGGCTTGCAGGGTTTTGACCACCGAGAATTTTTCAATCGCCTCGAACACCTTGCCTTTGCGGCGCAGACCGGCGGTGTCGATCAATTCAAAACGCTGACCGCCGCGCTCAAAAGGCACGGTGATGGCGTCGCGCGTGGTACCGGGCATGTCAAACGCCACCAAGCGTTCTTCTCCCAACCAGGCGTTGATGAGGGTGGACTTGCCCACGTTGGGTCGCCCGGCCACGGCCAAGCGGATCACGCCGTCATCCTCGGCCGGCGCTTCTTCGTCGTCCAACTCGGGGATATTCAAGGCGTCCAAGGCCGCGTCGAGCATGCTGCGAATGCCCTGACCGTGTGCGCCCGAGACGGGCACCACTTCGCCCAAACCGAGCTCATAAAACTCCACCAACTGCAAGCCTTGGGTCATGCCCTCGGCTTTGTTGGCGACCAGCACCGTGGGTTTGCCCAGCTTGCGCAGGTACTGAGCGATGTCGTGGTCTTGGGTGTTGACGCCCGCGCGGGCATCCACCACAAAAATCACCACATCGGACTCGGCCACGGCCTGTCGGGTTTGTTTGGCCATCTCGCGGTAAATGCCCGCGCTGGCGTCGGGCTCAAAGCCCCCGGTGTCGATAACGATGTATTCGCGCGAACCCGCACGACCGTTACCGTAGTGGCGATCGCGCGTGAGGCCGGCAAAGTCGGCCACGATCGCATCGCGACTGTGGGTCAAACGGTTGAACAGGGTGGACTTGCCCACATTGGGCCGGCCCACGAGGGCGATAACGGGTTTCACAAACAATACCTTTTAAAAGACCTCAGCGCCCATGGGGCGCAGGCCATCACGGTGCACGCCAAGCGTACACACCACCCTTGCGGGTTTGGACCAAAACCATGCCAGCGGCCGTCACGGGCGCACCCACGATGGCCGAGCCATCGGCACGCCAGCGAGCCACATCGGCGGCGGTCATGAGGTTGAGCCAATGCACCAAGCCTTGCTCGTCACCTACCGCCACATGGCCATTGAGTACCACGGGGGCAGTCAAGCCGCGGAATTTGAAACGGTCCAAAGACCAAGCCGGTTCGCCGCTGTCGCGACGCCAAGCCACCAAGCGGCCATCGCTGTCGGCACCCACGACGTGCTGCGCATCGCCACCGACACCCACCGCGCCTTGTGAGGCCCGTGTCCACACCACGCGCCCCGTGCTGGCATCCACACAACCCACCGAGGCGTTGTAAGCCCGAGCGCACACGCTGTTGCCCACGCGACTCACCGGTCCGACGGTGTCGACCAGACGCTCAACCTCGTTGGTGCCACGCGGCGTGGCCAAGGGAGCATCCCAAACCACACGCCCGTTGGCGGGGTTCAGACCTTGCAGTCGCCCCAAACCGCCGGTCACCAAGGTGTCGCCGACCGCCAGCAACACGCCAGCTTGGCGCAGCACCAAAGGGTCACCGGCGCGGCTTTGGGTCCACAAACGTGCGCCCGTGGTGCCGTCAAAAGCCATGTTGGATCGGTCCGAGAGTGCCACGAACACCCGTCCGCCGGCCACCAAGGGCGGCGTCAAGGCGCGCGCGGGCAAACGCACGCGCCAGCGAACTTCGCCCGATTGAACCATCAACAGTTCATTGTTCAACGTGACCACCGCCACGCGGTTGGCATCGCCACCCACACCGGCCGACAGACCATCGGGCAGGCGCATGCGCCACAACACGCGGCCGGTGGTGGTCTCCAAGGCCAACAACTCACCGTTGTCGGACGCGGCATACACGGTCTGGTCCACCACCTGCAAACGCAGGACACCCGAACTCTCGCCCAACGGGACATGCCAAGCCCAAGCCTGGGCTTGCACCACGGGTTGCGGCGTCAGCTCGGTGGGTTTGGGTAGGCTCGTGCTGGCACAAGCGACCAAGCTGGCCAGCAAGGCTCCAGCACCAGCCCAAGCGAGCACGCGCCGCATCACAGCGCCGCGCATCATGGGGCCCCCAGTGTGCTGGCGTCCACGCCCATGGCCGCCAATTTGGCCGCCACCAAGGTGCGGTAAGCGTCTTGAGCGCCCAAGGCCTTGTGAGCGGTTTCGTAGGCTTGACGGGCTTCAACGGTTTTGCCTTGGGCCATGAACACATCGCCACGGCGATCGGCCACCAAGCCGGCAAAAGCCACCGGGACGGGCGCGGCCAATTGGGCCAAGGCGGCGTCCCAAGCTTGGGCTTGGATGTCCAAAGCGCTCAAGCGCAAACGGGCAATGGCCTTCAAAGCATCGTCGCTGGCGGATTCGGCCACCCAAACCAAGGCCGCACGGGCAGGCTCGGTTTGTTGACGATCCACGTGGGTTTTGGCAGCCAACAAAGCCGCTTGAGCGGTCAGGACCGTGCCGCCGTACTGGTTTTGCATGTCACCGAGTGCTCGTTGCATGCGGTCAAGCTCGCCGGCCTTGGCGGCCCGCTCGAACTCATCGAACAGCACCGCAACTTCAGTGGCTTGCTTGTTTTGCCAGTATTGCCAACCGTTCCAAGCCGCGATGGAGCCGAACACCACGATGAGCACCGCGCTGATGGCATTGCCGTACTTGGCCCAAAAATGCTTGATCTGGTCCAGTTGTTCTTGTTCGTCGAGATCGAGGGGTT
>JBFZCK010000089.1:0-15964 GCA_041307965.1 Burkholderiales bacterium
GCACGGCCGCGCGGGCCTGCCAAAACGCACGCAACAAACGCAAAGGCAAAAAGGGCAGTGTCCACCAACCTTTGCCACGCACGCCACCGAATTCAATCGGTTCAACCACAAAACCCTTGGGTCGAACCAATCGGTTTTCCATGCCCAACGGCGTGCCCAACCAGTGCACGGCCCAACCTTGCGCTCGCAGCGCTTCGGCCACCGCCAAACCCGGGAAAATGTGACCGCCGGTGCCGGCCGCCATGATCAAAGCCACGCGTTGTCTCATGCTCGAACCCCCCGCATTTTCTGGCGGTTTTCGAAGTCCACGCGCAGCACGATGGCCAAGGCCACCAAGTTGATCAAAATGGCCGAACCACCATAACTCATGAGCGGCAAGGTCAAGCCCTTGGTGGGCAAGGCACCCAAGTTCACCCCGATGTTGATGAAGGCCTGAAAGCCGATCCACACCCCCACACCTTGGGCCAGCAAGCCCGCGAACACCTGATCCAGGGCCACGGCTTGTCGACCGATGTGCATGATGCGTCGGGTGAGCCACACGAACAAACCAATGAGTGTGAGCACCCCCACAAAACCAAACTCTTCACCGATGACGGCCAGCAAAAAGTCGGTGTGCGCTTCGGGCAACCAGTGCAATTTCTCCACACTGCCGCCCAGACCCACGCCGAAAATTTCCCCGCGCCCAAACGCGATGAGCGAGTGCGACAACTGATAACCCTTGCCCAGGGCGTGGACCTCGTTCCAGGGATCGAGGTAGGCAAAGATGCGCTCACGCCGCCAGTCACTGAAGACGATCATCAACAAAAATGCGCCCACCAACACCACGCTGATGAGCAAAAACATGCGCATGTTCACGCCACCCAAGAACAAAATGCCCATGGCAATGACGGCGATCACCATAAAAGCGCCCATGTCCGGCTCGGCCAAGAGCAAGATGCCGGTCAAGCCCACGGCCACCAACATGGGCGCCACCGCCCGGCTGAAGCTTTCTTTGACCTCGATCTTGCGCACCATGAAATTGGCCGCGTAAAGCACCACCGCCAACTTGGCCAACTCCGAGGGCTGAAAGTTCATCACCCCCAAAGAAATCCAGCGACGTGCGCCGTTGACACCCTTACCGATGAAGGGCACCAGCACCAAGATCAACAACACCAAGGCCAGCAAAAACAGCAAAGGCGCGAATTTTTCCCAAGTTTGGATCGGTACCTGGAAGGCCAACAACGCCACCACCAAACCCACGCACAAGGAAAAACCATGGCGGAAAACGAAATGCGTTTGGCTGTAGTTCGAAAATTTGGGACTGTCGGGCAAGGCGATCGAGGCCGAATACACCATCACCAAGCCCCAGATCAAGAGCACCGACACCACCGCCAACAAGGTTTGGTCAAAGCCCATCCACCCAGCTGTCGAGCGGCTCCGGTCGGCATAACCCCAACTCGCCGAGCCCAGCGGCAGTCCATCCGCTGCGGGGGCGCCGGCCCCCACCCAGGTGCGAAGCTGTTGCCAGGTGTGCTGCATCCACGCCTTCATCGCAGCACCTCCAAGTCCACACCCGCATCCAAGGCCAATTCGCCTACGGTCTGCACAAAGACTTCAGCGCGGTGCGCGTAATCGCGGAACATGTCCAAACTGGCACACGCAGGCGACAGCACAACCGCGTCGCCGTGGCGCGCTTGCTCAGCGGCCCAACGCACCGCGTCGGGCAGCGAATGGCTCATGTGCATGGGGACTTGTTCGGCCTCCAAGGCGTCGCTCACCGCATCGCGCATGCGCTGCGCATCGCGGCCGATGAACACGACGGCACGCGCGAATTGCTGCAAGGGATGCGCCAGGGGTGAAAAATCCTGCCCCTTGCCCTCGCCGCCCAAGATCACCACCAAACGCTGATCGGGGCCCAAACCCTTGATCGCCGCCAAAGTGGCGCCCACGTTGGTGCCCTTGCTGTCGTCGAAATAGGTCACGCCGTGAATCACACCCACTGGCTCCACCCGATGGGGCTCGCCACGGTATTCGCGCAAGCCGTGCAACATGCGCCCCATGGGGTGGCCCGTGGACGTGGCCAAGGCCAAGGCAGCCAAAGCATTCGCGGCGTTGTGACGGCCACGGATGCGCAAGGCATCGGCGGGCATGAGTCGCTGCATCCAGCAGTCCACATCAGGCCCGGTCAAGCGGGTTTCGTCCAAGGCCTGCGCACGCACCAACCAGTCCATGCCGTTGACGGTCTCAATGCCCCAATCGCCCGGTTGGTTCGGCACATCCAAACCAAAGGTGTTCCATGGGCGCGCAGGCTGTTGTCGGTAGCGTCCCGCCACCTTGACCGACACCATGGGCGGGGCCATGCGCATGACCGCTGGGTCATCCCGGTTGAGCACCATCAACGCCTGCTCGCCAAACACCTGGGCTTTGGCGCCGGCATAGGCGGCCATGCTGCCATGCCAATCCAGATGGTCTTCGCTCAGATTGAGCACGGTGGCGGCGGTTGGCACACCACGCCAAACGGGATCGACACCATCGAGCTGGAAACTGGACAACTCCAACACCCACACCGACGGCAGGTGAGGTGGCACTGGCGGCAAGGCTGCGGGTGGCGTGATCGGCAAGGCATCGGACTCCAGGCCAGCCAAAACATCGGTGATGGTTTCGTCTTCGGCGCTGTCGGCCTCATCGATGGGCAGGTCGGGCGGTGTGTCGGGCACGACCGCCAACGACGCCTCAGCACCAGCGTCAACAGCGGCTGGCGCTTCAGCTTCAGCTTGCGCCGCAGCAGCGGCCTCATGGTCCAAGGCTTGGCTGAGCACGTCCAACAAATTCGGGCCAATGTTGCCGGCCACGGCCACGTGGGCACCGGTTTGTGCCAACAGGTGGGCCGTCAGGGATGTGACCGTGGTTTTGCCATTGGTGCCGGTGATGGCCAACACGTGGGGGCGGTAAGGCCATGGGTCGCGTTGCGACAAATCGGCCAAGGCTTGGGCGAACACATCGAGCTCACCCCAAACCGGCACTTGGTTTTGGTCCGCCCATTGGCGCACCACCGCCCAATCCTGGGGCGCCAAACCCGGGCTGCGCAACACACGGGTCCACGCCACGCCATCGGTCAGGCGCGCATCGAACACACCGCCGATGAAAGCCACGCCCGGGCATTGCGCTTGCAAGGTGGCGAGTTGTGGTGGTTGCTCGCGCGTGTCGGCCACGGTCACTTGAGCCCCGTGGCGCAAGCACCAACGGGCCATGGCCAAGCCTGAGGCCCCCAGCCCCAGCACCAACACGGATTTGTCGCGCCAATCGTTCATCGCAGTTTCAAGGTGGACAAGCCAACCAAACACAAGAGCATCGTGATGATCCAGAAGCGAACCACCACCTGCGTTTCTTTCCAACCCTTTTTCTCAAAGTGGTGGTGCAAAGGGGCCATGTGAAACAAACGACGGCCTTCGCCGAAGCGGCGTTTGGTGTACTTGAACCAACTCACTTGCAACATCACCGAGAGTGCCTCGACCACAAAAATGCCGCCCATGATGGCCAGCACAATTTCTTGTCGCACGATCACCGCCACCGTGCCCAAGGCGCCACCCAAGGCCAAGGCGCCCACGTCGCCCATGAACACCTGTGCGGGGTGTGCGTTGAACCACAAAAACGCCAAGCCCGCGCCCGCCATGGCGGCGCAGAAAATCAGCACCTCACCCGTGCCGGGAATGTGCGGCAAGAGCAAGTAGCGAGAGAACACCGCGCTGCCCGTGACGTAGGCAAACACACCCAGCGCCGAGCCCACCATGACCACCGGCATGATGGCCAAGCCATCCAGGCCGTCGGTGAGGTTGACCGCGTTGCTCGCGCCCACGATGACCAAATAGGTCAAGACCACAAAGCCCAAGACGCCCAGGGGATAGGAAATTTCCTTGAAGAACGGCACCATCAATCCGGCCTGCGGCGGCAAGTCCAGCGTGAAGCCCGAAGCCACCCAAGCGCTGAACAAGTCCCACACCGCTTGGTTGCTGGTGCCGGAGATGCTGAACAAAAGGTAGAAAGCCGCGACCAAACCGATCAGGGACTGCCAGAAAAACTTCTCGCGCGAACGCATGCCCTCAGGGTCTTTGCGAACCACCTTGCGCCAATCGTCGGCCCAGCCAATGGCGCCGTAACCCAAGGTCACCACCAAGACGATCCACACGAAGCGGTTGGAGAGGTCAAACCACAAGAACGTGGAGACCGCGATCGAGAACAAGATCAACACGCCACCCATGGTGGGTGTGCCGCCTTTGCTCAGGTGGGTCTGCATGGCGTACTCACGGATGGGCTGGCCAATTTTGAGTGCGGCCAAGCGGCGAATGAAGTAAGGCCCCGCCACCAAACCCAAGAGGAGCGCGGTCATCGCGGCCATGACCGCACGGAAGGTCAGGTATTGAAAGACCCGCAAAAAGCCCCAATCGGGCGAGAGGGTTTGCAGCCAAATGGCCAAACTAAGCAACATGTTTCACCTCCGAGTGGGTGTGTGATGTGGTCAAGGTCATGACGGCTTGGACCACGCGCTCCATGCGCATGAACCGAGAGCCTTTGACCAACAAGCTTTGCGGGCCACCGGTTTGGGCCACGGTGCCAGCGATGTGGGCCGCGAGTTCGTCCACGTCGCGCCAAAGTTGGGGCACGGCTTCGGCGTTGAGCGTGAGTGTGGCCACCGCTTGGGCCATCCACTGGCCACTGACGTGAACATCGGTCAATCCGGCAGCGTGGGCTTGGCGCAAAACTTCCAAATGGAATTCCAAACCCTGCTCACCGACCTCGCCCATGTCACCCAAGACCAAGCAACGTGGGGCTGGCAACTCGGCGAGTACCCGAATGGCCGCAGCCACCGAATCGGGGTTGGCGTTGTAGGTGTCGTCCACCACCGTCACCGTGCCTCGCGGCAGGGTCAAGCCCAAAGCACGCGAACGGCCACCGACCGGCTCAAACGCGTTCAAGCCTGCCTGCACGTGGTCCAAGGACACACCCGCAGCCATGGCACACGCGGCGGCGGCCAAGGCATTGCGCACGTTGTGGCGACCCGCAATGCGCAAACGCACCGGGACTTGGCCCATCGGTGTCACCACAGTCAAGTGCCATTCGCCACCTTGCCAGCTCACGCCCGTGGCGTGCACATCGGCGTCGCTGCGCTCGTCATCGAACACCCAAACACGGCGCGAGCCACTGAGCCGACGCCACAGCGCGGTGTATTCATCGTGGGCAGGGAACACGGCCACGCCATCGACGGGCAAAGCGCTCAAGACCGAGCCGTTTTCGCGGGCCACGGCTTCGACCGTACCCATGAACTCTTGGTGTTCGCGCTGCGCGTTGTTGACCAAGGCCACCGTGGGCTGGGCAATGGCGCTGAGGTAGGCGATTTCACCAGGGTGGTTCATGCCCAGCTCGACCACCGACAAGTGGTGCTCGGGGCGCAAACGCAGCACCGTCAAAGGCACGCCGATGTCGTTGTTCAGGTTGCCTTGTGTGGCGTGGGCTTGCTCACCGGCGGCGGTGCGCAGGATGGTCGCGATCATTTGCGTCACGGTGGTTTTGCCGTTGCTGCCCGTGACCGCAATCAAGGGGCCCTGCCATTGCGCACGCCAAGCCGTGGCGAGTTCACCCAAAGCCAAACGGCTGTCGGGCACTTGCACACCCGGCACACCGGCCGTGCTCACATCGCGTTCACCCATCACCATCACCGCACCCTGTGCGGCCGCTTGGGTCAGGAATTCGTTGGCATCAAAACGCTCGCCCTTCAACGCCACGAACAAATCGCCGGCTTGCAAGCTGCGGGTATCGGTGTGTACCCGGCTCACGGGCACGGTCATATCACCGACACAACGGACGCCGTTCAAACGGGTCAACAGGGACGACAGGTTCATGCTCATGAGCGCGCCCCCTCTTGAGCGCGCTGCTGCAAGGCGGCCAAGGCCACGCGCGCATCGCTGAAAGGGTGGCGCACACCGGCCACCTCTTGGTAATCTTCATGACCTTTGCCAGCGATCACCACCACGTCGTTCGGGCTGGCGGCTTGCAACGCCAAACCAATGGCATGGGCGCGATCAATCTCCAACACCGCCTGCCCTTTGGAGCCCAAACCCGCGGCCATCGCATCCAGGATGCTGGCGGGGGATTCACTGCGGGGGTTGTCGCTGGTGAGCACCACCCGATCGGCGCCTCGCTCCGCGGCGGCGGCCATCAAAGGGCGCTTCGATGCATCGCGGTCACCACCGCAACCCAACACCGCCCAGAGCGCGCCGCCACGGCGATCGGCCACCTCGCGCGCCACGCGCAAGACCTGCTCGACCGCATCGGGCGTGTGGGCGTAATCGACCAAGGCCAATGGCTCTGCAACTTGACCACTGCTGACCGGCTGCAAACGACCTGGCACGGCCGTGAGGCTTGGGCACATCGCCACGGCGCGGCCCATGTCCACCCCCAAGGCCCGAACCGAGGCCAACACACACAAGAGGTTCACGCGGTTGTAATCACCCAGCAGCGGGCAATCCACCCGCCAGCGTCCCACTTCTGCGCCATGGGTGTCGTGCTCGATCAGGTCAAAACTTTGTCCTGCAGCGTGGGCTTTGAGCGCACGAACCTGCAAACGCGCGGCGTCAGCGCGCTGCGCATCGGCGCTCACCGTCCACACGTCTTGTGGGCGATGCGCCCAAGCCGCTTGCAAGAGCGGTCCCTTGGGGTCGTCCACATGGATGACCGCGGCCTGCAAACTGGGCCAATCAAACAAAGCGGCCTTGGCAGCCCAGTAGCTCGCCATGTCGCCATGAAAATCCAAATGGTCTTGGGTGAAATTGGTGAACACCGCCACGCGCAAGTCAGCGCCATTCAAGCGGCCCTCGACCACACCGATCGACGAGGCTTCGATCGCACACGCTTGCACACCGGCGCGCACCCAGCGGCGCGACTGGCTGTGCAACATCACAGGGTCGGGCGTGGTCAAACCGGTGGGCTCCCACGTCCAGTCGCCCTTGGCCGAGGTGGGCGTGCCCAAACCCAAGGTGCCGACGATGGCACAGGGCTGCTCCAAGCGGCACAACAACTGCGCCAACCACCACGCAGTCGAGGTTTTGCCGTTGGTGCCGGTGATGGCCACGGCCGACAACCCGCGCAGGGGATGCTGATAAAAGGCCGCAGCCACTTCACCGGCCTGGGCCTTGAGTTCGGGCAAAGAAGCCACTCGATCGTCCCAAGGACCCCAAGCCTCCAAGCCTTGCGTCTCCACCACCGCAGCTGCGGCGCCGTCGTCCAAGGCCGCCGTCACAAACTGCCTAGCGTCGTGCACACCACCGGGCCACGCCACAAACCCGTCATCCGCTTTCAAACGTCGGCTGTCGCAGCGCAGCTCACCGGCCACGCGAGCACGCAGCCAATCGGCCAAGGCTTGGGGGTGTTCGAAACGCTGGGTCACAGAGACTCCTCCACCGCCGCGGCGACGATTTGGGGCTTGACGCTCAAATCGGGCTGCACACCCAAGATGCGCAGCGTTTGCTGCACCGTTTCGCTGAACACAGGGCCGGCAACAGGCCCCGCGTAATAGGTGCCATTGTTGGGTTCATCGACCATCACGGCCACCACGATGCGCGGGTCTTCAATCGGGGCCAAACCGACAAAAAAGGTTCGGTATTTTTTGGCCACGTAAAACTTGCCCTCTTGCTTGCGCGCGGTGCCGGTTTTGCCTCCCACCGAATAGCCGGAGGTTTGCGCTTGTGGGGCTGTCCCACCGGGACCTGCGGCCATGTGCAGCATGTTGCGCACCGATGCCGCGCTGGCCGAACTGAACACGCGCACACCAACTGCTGGGGTGTTGGACTTCAAGAGGCTGACCGGCAACAACTCACCCCCGTTGGCAAACACCGTGTAGGCCTGCGCCAGCTGGAACAACGACGCCGACAGGCCATAGCCGTAACTCATGGTGGCTTGCTCGATCGGACGCCACGTTTTGTAGGGGCGCAAACGCCCCGACACAGCCCCCGGAAAGGGCAACTGGGGTTTTTGACCAAACCCCGCTTGCGCGTAGCTTTCCCACATGTCACGCGGCTGCATTTGCATGGCCACCTTGACGGTGCCCACGTTGCTGGACTTTTGAATCACCTCAGCCAGGGTCAACACACCATGTGGATGGGCGTCGTTGATGGTCGATCCACCAATGGTCAAACGACCTGGAGCGGTTTGGATGGTCGTCGTGGGCTTCACCAAACCCCGGTCCATGGCCAAGGCCGCCACGAACGGCTTCATGGTCGAGCCCGGCTCAAAGCTGTCGGTGAGTGCTCGGTTGCGCAATTGCTCACCCGTGAGGTTGATGCGCCGGTTGGGGTTGAAGCTGGGGTAGTTGGCCAAAGCCAAGACTTCACCCGTGCGGGCATCGAGCACCACCACACTGCCCGCCTTGGCTTTTTGGGCGCGCACCGTGTCGACCAATTTTTGATAGGCGAAGTACTGAACCTTGCTGTCGATGGAGAGCTGCAAATCTTGGCCATCCACCGGTGGCACGACATCGCGCACGTCCTCCACCACACGACCCAATCGGTCTTTGATGACGCGGCGCGAACCGGCCTTGCCCGAGAGCTGGCGGTTAAAGGCCAACTCCACACCCTCTTGCCCCCTGTCTTCGACATTGGTGAAACCCACCAAATGCGCGGCGGCTTCGCCTTCGGGGTACTGGCGTTTGTACACACGCGATTGGTGGATGCCCGCGATTTTCAGCGCCGCGATGTCTTTGGCCACTGGCTCGTCCACCTGACGTTTGACCCAAACAAAGGTCTTGTCTTCACTGGTCAGGCGCTTGCGCAAATCCCCCAGAGGCATCTCCAACAAGCGCGCCAATTCGGGCAGCTTGGGGTCGGCTTTGTTGACGTCCTCTGGAATGGCCCAAATGCTTTGGGCCTGCACGCTGGAAGCCAAGATCAAACCATTGCGATCCAAGATGCGACCACGGTTGGCCGGCAAGTCCAAGGTCCGCCCAAAGCGCACCTGCCCTTGGGTTTGAAAGAAATCATTGCCAATGACTTGGATGTAGGCCGCGCGCACCGCCAACCCCGCAAAACCCAAGGCGAGCAAGCCGACAACGAACTTGCTGCGCCACACCGGTGTTTTGCTCGCCAGCAGCGGGCTGTTGCTGAAATTGATGCCGTTGCGGCTCATGGTCGAGCCTCCATCGCAGGGGCTTGCGACTCAAAACCGGTCACGTATTGGGTGATACCGGGCGTGACCGCGCGCATCTCCAAGCGTTGACCCGCCAATTGCTGCACGCGCGCCGGCGTGGCCTGAGCGCGCTTGAGAACCTGTAACTGCTCGTGCTCGGCGGCCAGTCGGCGGCTTTGCGCTTGCGCGCGATCGACCTCGCTGTACAAGCGCCGCGACTCGTATTGGGTGTGCACCAAATAAAAGGCGCTCACCACCACCGCAAGCACCAAGCCCATGTTCAAGCGGGTCATGCCAGCACCTCGGAGCGGGTGGCCACCCGCATGACCGCGCTGCGCGAGCGCGGGTTGCCCGCCACCTCTTCGCTCGAAGGCATGACGCGGCGCACATCGCGCAACTTCATGGCCACGGGCTCCGCAAACGGTGCGCGACGGTCGAACACAGCGCGCGAATGCTGCGCCATGAATTGCTTGACGATGCGGTCTTCCAAAGAATGGAAGCTGATCACCACCAACGAACCTGCGGGCTTCAACACGTGCAAGCTGCCTTCTAGTGCTTGTTGCAGCTCTTCAAGCTCGGCGTTGATGAAAATCCGAAAAGCCTGAAATGTGCGCGTTGCAGGGTCCTTGCCCGGCTCGCGGGTTTTGACCGCGCCAGCCACGATTTCGGCCAACTCGGCGGTGGTGCGAATTGGGCCCCGTTCTTGTCTGCGACGATCAATCGCCTTTGCAATCGGTTGAGCAAACCGTTCTTCGCCGTATTCACGAATGACCTCCGCCATGATGGCAACGTCGGCCGTTTCCAGCCATTGGGCAACGGATTGGCCGCGCGTGGTGTCCATGCGCATGTCCAAAGGGCCGTCGTGTCGAAATGAGAACCCGCGCTGCGGATCGTCGATTTGGGGTGAGCTCACACCGATGTCCATCAGGATGCCGTCGGCGCTGAGTGCCTCGAGTTCGCCCAAGTCTCGAAACGCTTGGTGACGCACCGTCACACGGGGGTCGCTGGCAGCCAAAGCTTGGGCCACCTCGATGGCTTGCGGGTCTTTGTCGAACACCGTCAAACGACCCCGCTCGCTGAGTTGACTCAAGATCAAACGCGAATGCCCACCACGCCCGAACGTGGCGTCGATGTAATGACCGTCTGGGTTGACCTGCAGCGCCGTCACGGCTTCGCTCAACAAGACGGTTTGATGGGTCCATGGACTGTTCACCGCCGACCTTAGAAAGAAAAGTCCTTGAAGACATCGGGCATGTCGCCCTGCATGGCTTGCGCTTCTTGCGCGGCGTAGACCTGGGCATCCCACAACTCGAAGTGCCCACCCATACCCAACAAGACCGCTTCTTTGCTGATGCCCGCCGCAGCGCGCAACTCAGGGGCCACCAAGACACGACCCGCCGCATCCATCTCGACGTCTTGGGCGTTGCCCAAGAAGATGCGCTTCCACCACTGCGCCTGCATGGGCAAAGCGGCGATGCGCTCGCGGAAGATCTCCCACTCCGCACGCGGAAACACCATCAAGCAACCGTGGGGGTGTTTGGTGATGGTGAGTTGGCTCCCCGCCTGGCTCAAGGCGTCACGGTGCCGTGTGGGCACCGACAAGCGGCCCTTGGCATCGAGGTTGAGAGAGGAGGCGCCTTGGAACATGGGTTTCAAATCCGAAAATACACTTTTCACCACTTAATTGCACTTTTTTCCACTTTATCAGGAAATTGGGCGTCCGCAAGCAGTTCGAGCGAATTTTTTTCAATGAAATCAACCACTTACGGTGGTTTTTAAATAAAAATTCCTGGCAAAAATTGAACAAAAGCAAGCACTTAGGAGAGGCTCTGAATGTGATGCTTCAAAAAAAATAACAATGCCGTCAGGTGTGACAGTTTTCACACCGCCGGAGCGAAGGTCGAAAAAAACCCCAGCGACCGAAAACCGGCGGCTGGGGTCGAGCGGAGCACGTTGGCTCAATCACCGAACATCTTTTGCTTGAGTTCGCGGCGTTGCTGCGCTTCCAAAGAGAGGTTGGCGGTGGGTCGGGCCATCAGGCGGCCCACACCGATGGGCTCACCGGTCTCATCGCAATAGCCGTAGTCGCCAGCGTCGATGCGCTGGATGGCCTGCTCGATTTTCTTGAGCAGCTTGCGCTCGCGGTCGCGGGTGCGCAACTCCAAGGCGTGCTCTTCTTCGATGGTCGCGCGGTCGGCCGGGTCGGGCATCACCGAGGTGTCTTCGCGCAGGTGCTCGGTGGTCTCACCGGCATTGGCCAACATATCGGCTTTGAGCTGCTGCAACTTGGTGCGGAAAAACGCCTGCTGCACCTCGTTCATGTACTCGCTGTCGGGCATGGCCATGACATCGGCGTCGGTCAGCTGCTCGACAGGGGTGGTTTTCCAATTGTTGGCGCGTTTGGCGTCTTTTTTGACAGGGGACTGGACAGGCAAGGGGGTCATGAAACGTTCGGGGGTTTGAGAAAAAGTGGCTTTGGCCGCATCCGGTGCATGGGTGGGCACCACCTCCGCTTGGGTCATTTGCTCCATCATGACTTTTTTGGCCGCGCGTTTGCCCACGGGCTTGGTGGGTGCGACGACCACAGGCGGCGTTGGCACCGCTTTGGCTGGCACCACGGGTGTGCGGCTCACGGTGGTGGGCTTGACCACGGTTTTGGATGCGGTTTTGGGTGCCGCGGCCTTCACCGCGGTCTTTTTGGGTGCCGCTTTCGCGACAACGGCCTTCGTCACGGGTTTGGCTGGGGCTTTTTTCGCCACCGGCTTGGCCACGGACTTGGATGTGTTGGGACGGGCCACGGGTTTGGCCGCCGCTTTCTTGGGCGTGGGCTTGACCACGGCTTTTTTGGCAGGCGACTTGGCCGACTTCACCGCGGCTTTGGCTGCAGGCTTGGCCACGGGTTTGATCGCGGTTTTCTTGACGGGTGCTTTGGCAACAGGCTTTTTGGCGGGCGACTTGGGCGCGACTTTGGACGCCGGTTTGGCGGCGGCTTTCAGCGGTTTTTTCGCGGCGGAAGGGGCTGCGCTCGCCTTGGCGCGCTGCTGGGCAGCAGGGGCCGCAGGCTTGGCGGTCTTTTTAGCCGGGGATTTCACAAGTGCTCTCCTCTTAGGTCCTGACAAATCACGGTCTTGGGTGCGAGCACCCGAGGACGGTTGCATGGACGGGCTCGTCAACGCAGGGCTGTTTATACCCGGTTTGGAAGCGCCCCCGGATTCGGCCTTGCCAACGGGAGTTGCAAAACTGCCAAAAAAATTCCAAAACATCAAGCCACCACCAAGGCTTGATCCAAACCTTGGACCAAGATGTCCTTGGGCAAATCGATGCCGATGAAGACCATTTTGCTCACGCGGGCCTCACCGGCCGGCCACGCCGGACCCAGGTCGCTGCCCATGAGTTGGTGGACCCCTTGGAAAATCACCTTGCGCTCGGTGCCCTGCATATCCAGCACACCCTTGTAGCGCAACATGCGCGGGCCATACACCTGCACGATGGCGCCCAAGAAGTCTTCGAGCTTGGCCGGATCGAAAGGACGGGTGGCGCGGTAGACAAAACTCTTCACGTCGTCATCGTGGTGGTGGTGATGTCCATGTTCGTGCTGGTGCGACGGATGCGTGCAGTGCTCACCATGCACATGTTCGTGATCGTGGTGGTCGTGACCACAGCCGGGGCCGTGCACGTGGCCATGGTCGTGTTCGGCCGCACCGTCTTTGAGGAAATCGGGGTCGATGTCCAAGCGCGCATTCAGGTTGAAGCCACGCAAATCCAACACCTTGTCCAAGGACACTTCGCCGAAATGCGCCACCTGAATGGGCGCGCGCGGGTTCATGTGTTTGAGGCGGTGGACCAAGGCATCCAAAGCCTCTGGCGACACCAAGTCGCTTTTGCTGATGAAGATCTGGTCGGCGAAGCCGACCTGGCGTTGCGCCTCTTGACGCTCGTTGAGTTGCATCGCGGCGTGTTTGGCGTCCACCAAGGTCAACACCCCGTCGAGCAAATACTGCTCGGCGACTTCGTCGTCCATGAAGAAGGTTTGTGCCACCGGGCCAGGGTCGGCCAAACCGGTGGTCTCGATGATCACGCGTTCAAAGTCAATCTCACCCTTGCGCTTGCGTGTGGCGAGGTCTTGCAAGGTGGCACGCAAGTCGTCTCGAATGGTGCAGCAGATGCAACCATTGCTCATCTGGATGATGTTTTCGGTGGTGTCGGACACCAAGATTTCGTTGTCAATATTCTCTTCGCCGAACTCGTTTTCGATGACCGCGATTTTTTGGCCGTGGGCCTCGCTGAGCACGCGTTTGAGCAGGGTGGTTTTGCCCGAACCCAAAAAGCCGGTGAGGATGGTTGCGGGGATGAGTGACATGTTGAAGATCGGTGATGGATGCGAGAAAACCCCAGTGTATGTCAGCGCCTTGACACGGGCATGACACCACGCGACTCAACTCGTCTTGGGCGGCTTGCGAAGCGGACTGGGGCTGCGGTCGCTATGGGCATGGGCTCGCGGGTGGGCCGCGTCGTAGACCTTGGCCAGGTGCTGAAAATCCAAACGGGTGTAGACCTGCGTGGTGCTGATGCTGGCGTGGCCGAGCAATTCCTGGACGGCGCGCAAGTCGCCACTGGATTGCAACACGTGGCTGGCAAACGAGTGCCGCAGCATGTGTGGATGCACCGGCGTGCTCAAACCCGCGAGTTGTGAGCGCCGCTTGAGCCGAACCCGGATGTGTTGCGGTGTCAGGCGCTGACCGCGCTCGCCAACAAACAGGGCCGCGGACGTTGAGTCGGGCCCCAACCACTGGGCACGCACCGCCAGCCAAGCCTGCAGCGCGTCCAAAGCCCCACGGCCCATGGGCACGGTGCGCCGTTTCGAGCCTTTGCCCAAGACATGGGCGAGCGCATCGGGCACATCGACCCAGCCCAAGCTGTTCGGCCCCCCTTGAACATCCAAGCCCACCAATTCGCCGATGCGCAGGCCACAGCCGTACAAGAGTTCGGTGATACAGGCATCGCGCGCCTCCAACTCGGGCGGATCGCTGGCCTGTTGGTGCTGCGCCAAACGCACCGAATCGTCGACGCCCAAAGCCTTGGGCAAGGGTTTACCGGCTTTGGGGGTTCGCACACCTTGAACCGGGTTGTGATCGATGTGACCTTGGCGTGCCATCCAATGGTAAAAACCGCGCCAACCCGAGACGATCAAAGCGATGCCACGGGGCGAACGCCCCGCGCTGTGCATCTGGGCCACCCAGCGCCGAATGTGCGTGGACTCCACCGCGGTCAAGTCCAGTCCCGCGGTAAGGGCCAGATCGCTCAAGCGCGCCAGATCCAAGGTGTAGAGGGCCACGGTGCGATCGGCCAATCGCTTGTGGTCGCGCACATGCGCAAGATACGCCTGGACCCAGGCGGGGGTGCTGGCGCTGGGCTCGGCCATGGGCACGGTGGGTCGGTGTCCTGCTTCAGTCGGCTGGTGTGCGCAGGCGCTGCAAGGCGGCGCTGGCCAACTGGGCCATCTGGCTCAAGAACTCGGTGCCCATGTCGGCCCCAAAACGCTGTGGGTCATCGGAGCCCATGACCAAGACACCAAACGCAGGCTCGCCCGCAGCTTCGCGCAAAGGCACGACCGCCACCGAGGTCACCACGGAAGGCTCGTCAAGCCACTGCACCACGTCAAAGCCGGGGTTGGGGCCGCAAAACGGCTCAAGCAAGGAGCTGGCGAAGGTCTGCACGTCGTCGGCAGGTGGGTACACATGGGGGGCTTCGTCGAATTCGGCTTGCACATCCCACACCCGCAAAGCCACTTGGGGCACCGCAAACAGTTCGCGCACGGTTTGTGCGACCACTTGCGGCACGGCGTGCGCATCGGCGGTTTGCAACAGCACCAAGGTCCAGTCGTGCAATCGCGCGGCGGTCACGGTGTTTTCTTGCCCGTGGCGGATCATGCTGGCGGCTTTGAGCTCGAGTCCGCGAATTTTGTCGCGGAGCATCTCGGCTTGACGCTCTTGCAAACTCACGGCGCGCTTGCCGTGTGGACTGGTCAGCTGAACCGAGGCGAGCAACTCGGCGTGGCGCTCGAAGAAGTCGGGGGTGTTGACCAAGAAATGGGCGATGTCGTCTTCGGTCAGGGGGGGCAAAGCGTTGGTGTTCATTGGGTGTTCACTCCTCGGTCGGTTCAAAGCACATCGGGCAATTCGATCTCACCCGCAAAAACACGGGTGGCGGGCCCACCCATGATGACAGGGGCATTGTGCAGGGCATTGTCCTGCCAATCGATTTCCAGCGGTCCGCCGTGGGTCTGCACCCGCACCGGGCCTTGCAGCAAGCCCCAACGGATGCCACACACCACGGCCGCGCACGCGCCGGTGCCACAGGCCAAGGTCTCGCCCGCGCCGCGCTCAAACACGCGCAAACGCACCTCGTGGGGCGTGAGCACCTGCATGAAGCCGACGTTGACGCGTTCGGGGAATCGGGGGTGGCGCTCCAGCGCCGCGCCCACGGCGGCCACCGGCGCGGTATCCACATCGTCGACCAACATCACCACGTGCGGGTTGCCCATGGAGACCACCGAAGCCATCACCTCGCCGCTGGGCACCGGCAGTGGCCATTGAGCCAAATTACCCAGGTTCGAGGCAGGCAGGCCTTGCACGTCAAACGGCACGTGCTCGGGCGCCCAAACCGGCGCCCCCATGTCCACACGCACCGACCCATCGGAGCGCAAGGCCAATTCGATGACGCCTTTTTTGACCTTCACGCGCAGCGGGTTGCGCTGGCTGAGCCCTTGGTCGTGCACAAAGCGCACAAAGCAACGCGCCCCATTGCCGCA
>JBFZCK010000090.1:0-2979 GCA_041307965.1 Burkholderiales bacterium
TCGATGTGCAGCGCAGGGTCTTCGTCGTGCGCTTCGGCCAAGCGGTTGAAGGTGTCGGTCATGCTCGCGTCGGCCTCGGCGCCGTTGGGCGTGAGGTAGAGCGGCACGTGTTCCAAGGTGCGGCGGCGGTAGTCGGTGCCGTTGTCCACGTTGATGACTTCCAAGCGCTGGTTGAGCAGCGCGATGGCCGGCAAGATGCGGTCGCGGTGCAGGCCGTCGGGGTACAGGTCGTCGGGCTTGAAGTTCGAGGTGGTGACAAAGCCCACGCCGTTGGCAAACAGGGAGTCGAGCAAGCGGTGCAAGATCATGGCGTCCGTGATGTCGGCCACGTGGAATTCGTCAAAACAAATCAGCTTGTAACGCTCGGCCATGCGCTTGCCCAGCACGTCCAGCGGGTTGACCGTGCCTTGCATGTCGCGCATCTCGCGGTGCACCTCGCGCATGAACTCGTGAAAGTGCAAACGGGTTTTGCGCTTGATGGGCACGGCGTCAAAGAAGCAGTCCATCAAAAAGCTCTTGCCCCGCCCCACCCCGCCGAACATGTACACGCCGCGCGGGATGTCCGGGCGGTTGATGAGTTTTTTCAGGCTGTTGGAGCGTTGGGCTTTGTAGGCCGCCCAGTCGTCGGCGCAGCGCTGCAAGGCCGCGATGGCGCGTTGCTGGGCCGGGTCGCTGGTGAAGCCCCGGACTTGGAGTTCACGCTCGTAGTTCGCGGTGACGGAGAGTTCGCTCATGGTCTTGCCTCAATGTGAAAAAAGCCCGCCATGGAGACGGGCTTTTGGGTGCTGCGCGCCGAACGCTCAGAAGTTCAGCGTGCGCTTGTCCACGGCCAAGGCCGCTTCTTTGGTCGCTTCGCTCAAGGACGGGTGCGCGTGGCAGATGCGGGCGATGTCTTCCGACGAGGCCTTGAACTCCATGGCCACCACGGCCTCGGCGATCAACTCCGAGGCTTGTGGGCCCACGATGTGAACGCCCAAGATCTCGTCGGTCTTGGCGTCGGCCAGCATCTTGACCATGCCGGTGGTGTCGCCCAAAGCGCGGGCACGGCCGTTGGCCAGGAACGGGAACGAGCCGGCCTTGTACGCCACGCCATCGGCCTTGAGCTGTTGCTCGGTGCGACCGACCCAAGCGATCTCGGGGCTGGTGTAGATGACCCAAGGGATGGTGTTGAAGTTGACGTGACCGTGTTGGCCCGCGATGCGCTCGGCCACCGCCACGCCCTCTTCTTCGGCTTTGTGCGCCAGCATCGGGCCACGCACCACGTCGCCCACCGCCCAGACGCCGGGCACGTTGGTGCGGCAGTCGCCGTCGACCACCACAGCGCCGCGCTCGTCGAGCTGCAAGCCGATGGCTTCCACGTTCAGGCCAATGGTGTTGGGCACGCGGCCGATCGAGACGATCAGCTTGTCGGCGTCGAGCTTGATGGCTTCGCCTTTGGCGTTGGTGTAGTTGACCGTCACGCCTTTTTTGCCGTTGACGATCTCGCCGACTTTCACGCCGAGTTCGATCTTCAAGCCTTGTTTGTCAAAGGCCTTTTTGGCTTCTTTGGCGATTTGCTCGTCCACCGCGCCCAAGAAAGTGGGCAGGCCTTCGAGGATGGTGACGTCGGCACCCAAACGGCGCCAGACCGAACCCATCTCCAAACCGATGACGCCCGAGCCGATGACGGCGAGCTTCTTGGGCACAGCGCCGACGCGCAAAGCGCCGTCGTTGGACAACACGTTGACTTCGTCAAACGGGGTGCCGGGCAAGGCGCGGGCGTTGGAGCCGGTGGCGATGATGACTTGCTTGGCGGTGATGGACTCGGCCGCTTTGCCCGCCACGTTGATGGTGTAGCCGCCGTCGGCCTTGCCAGCAAAGCTGCCACGGCCGTGGAAGAACGTGACCTTGTTCTTCTTGAGCAAGTACAAGATGCCGTCGTTGTTTTGCTTCACGACGGTGTCTTTGCGGGCGATCATTTTGGCCACGTCCATCTTCACGCCGGTGGCGCTGATGCCGTGCTCGGCGAAGTGGTGGTTGGCGTGGTCAAAGTGTTCGGACGATTGCAGCAAGGCCTTGGATGGGATGCAACCCACGTTGGTGCAGGTGCCGCCGGGCGCTGGGCCACCGGCTGCGTTGGTCCACTCGTCGATACAAGCGACTTGGAAACCGAGTTGGGCGGCGCGAATGGCGGCGATGTAACCACCGGGGCCACCACCAATGACGACGACGTCGAATTGTTTGCTCATGGAAATGTCTCTTGAAAAGCGCAACGCCCCCGAATGGGGGCATTGCTGAAGGGTTTTAGATGTCGAACAGCAAGCGGGCGGGATCTTCCAGCGCTTCCTTCATCGCCACCAAGCCCAGCACGGCTTCGCGGCCGTCGATGATGCGGTGGTCGTAGGACATGGCGAAGTAGTTCATGGGGCGAACCACCACTTGGCCGTTTTCCACCATGGCGCGGTCTTTGGTCGCGTGCACGCCCAAAATCGCCGACTGGGGTGGGTTGATGATGGGGGTGGACATCATCGAGCCGAAGGTGCCGCCGTTGGAGATCGAGAACGTACCGCCGGTCATCTCTTCCATGCCGAGCTTGCCGTCGCGGGCCTTGACGCCGAATTCGGCGATCTTCTTCTCGATGTCGGCAAAGCTCATCTGGTCGGCGTTGCGCAGGATCGGCACCACCAAACCACGGGGCGAACCCACGGCGATACCGATGTCAAAGTAACCGTGGTAGACGATGTCGTTGCCGTCGACCGAAGCGTTCAAGACCGGGAATTTCTTCAAAGCGTGCACCGCGGCTTTGACGAAGAAGCTCATGAAGCCCAGCTTGCAGCCGTGTTCCTTCTCGAAACGCTCTTGCATGCGCTTGCGCATGTCCATGACCGGGGCCATGTTGATTTCGTTGAAGGTGGTCAGGATGGCGTTGGTCGACTGCGATTGCAGCAAACGCTCGGCCACGCGGGCGCGCAGGCGGGTCATGGGCACGCGCTGCTCGGG
>JBFZCK010000091.1:0-10447 GCA_041307965.1 Burkholderiales bacterium
CTCACGTACAAGGGAATGCCCACGATCAGGTTGAAGGGAAAGGTCAGTCCCAGCGACATCCCAAAGTACAGCGAAGGCCGGGCCTCCGGGATGGCGTAACGCAAAACCGCGGGCACCGCGATGTAAGACGCGCTGGCGGCCAAGACCATGAGCAAGGCGGCATTGCCCATTTGGATGCCGGTGAGCACCGCCAAACCCAAGGCCATCGACGCGTGCACCATCGGTGCGAGCAGCGCATAGGCCAGCAACCAAGGTGAGGTGTGTTTGAGCTCACCCATGTTGCGCGCGGCCATGAGGCCCATGTCCAAGAGGAAGAAGGCGAGCATGCCTTTGAACAGGTCGACCGAAAACGGTGCCATCACCGCTTCGCCAGAAGCCCCGGTGAGCAAACCGATCAGCATGGCGCCCAAGAGCAGCAATTGGGTGCCGTCGGTGAAGGACTCGTGCAAGATCTTGCCCATGCCCACTTGGTGCACCGCTGCACCGGGCATGGCTTGGGCGTTCTCTTGGCGGCGCACCGCATTGGCCAGGACCACGGCCATGATGATGGCGGGGGACTCCATCAGCGCCATGGCCGCGGCCATGTGACCGCCGTAGGCCACGCCTTGGTTTTCCAAGAACTGAATCGTGGTGATGAAGGTCACCGCGCTGACCGAGCCGTAGGTCGCGCACAGCGCGGCGGCGTCATAACCGTTGAGCCAACGGCGCAGCAGCGGCCAGCTCATGGCCGGCACGATGATCGCCAGCGCCACGGCCAGTCCCAAGGTGGTGGCGACTTCGGCCGTGATGCCCGAGGCGGCCAAGGCAAAGCCGCCTTTGAGGCCCAGGGCCATGAGCAGGTACATGGACAAGAAGCGGGCAATCGGGGCGGGGATTTCGAGGTTGGACTTCACCAAGCCGGCAAACACACCAAAGACAAAAAACAAAATCGCGGGGTCGAGCAAATTGGACATGGAGCAAGGGTTCAATCGAAGTTGGCCGCGATGCTAAGGGGATTTAACCATTGAGTAAAATCAATAATGCCGATGTTGAATATCGATTGAAATCTATGAATGTGACCTTTCGCCAATTGCGGCTCTTGGTGGCGCTCGACGAACACCACAGCATCACCGCAGCCGCACAGGCCTGCCATGTGACTCAACCCACGGTGTCCATGCAGCTGCAGGCCCTGAGCGAATCGGTGGGTCTGCCTTTGTACGAGCAGGTGGGCAAGCGCCTGTTCTTGACCGAAGCCGGCCACGCCTTGGTGCGCACGGCGCGCAGCCTGCAAGACGAGTGGGGCGCCTTTGAGCAGACCATCGACGCCATGAAAGGCCTCAAGCGCGGGCGTTTGCGTTTGGCGGTGGTGAGCACCGCCAAGTATTTTGTGCCCGGCCTGTTGGGACGCTTTTGTGAGCAGCACCCGGAGGTCGACATTGCCTTGGAGTTGCTCAACCGCGATGCGGTGGTGGCGCGGCTGCGGGAGAACATGGACGACCTCTACATCATGTCCATGCCGCCGAGCGACATGGCCTTGGAGCGCCATGCGTTTTTGGCCAACCCCTTGGTGGTCATCGCCGCGGCCGATCACCCCTTGGTGGGGCGGCGCCGTTTGAAGCTCTCGGCCTTGGCCGGTGAGCGCTTCATCATGCGCGAGGCGGGGTCGGGCACGCGCATGGCGTGTGACGCACACTTCAAGGCGCACGGTTTTGAGCCGCAAGTGCGCTTGGCGCTGGGTAGCAACGAGGCCATCAAAGAGCTGGTGGCCGAGGGCATGGGTTTGGCGGTGATGTCACGCCACGCGCTCACCCACCACGCCGAGCCCGACCGGGTGGTGGAGCTCAATGTGCAAGGCTTTCCCGTGCCCTCGAGTTGGTGGACGCTGTACCCGCAGGGCAAGCGTTTATCGCCCTTGGCGCAAGCGTTTTTGAACCACTTGGGCGCGGACGCCGCGCCCTGAACGTTCAAGCGACTTCGGCGATCAGCTCGATTTCGACACAAGCACCCATGGGGATCTGGGCCACGCCAAAGGCGCTACGGGCGTGCGCGCCGACCTGCGGGCCAAACACTTGGCCGATCAATTCGCTGCAACCGTTGGTGACCAGGTGTTGCTCGGTGAAGTCGCCGGTGGAGTTGACCAAGCTCATGACCTTGACGATGCGCTTGACTTGGTTGAGGTCACCGACCGCGGCGTGCAGGGTGCCGAGCAAGTCGATGGCGATGGCACGTGCCGCTTGTTGGCCTTCGGCCGTGTCCATGTTCTTGCCCAATTGACCCACCCAGACTTTGCCGTCGCGTTTGGCGATGTGGCCCGACACAAACACCAGCGAGCCGGTTTTGACAAAGGGCACGTAGGCAGCAGCCGGAATGGCCACGGGGGGCAAGGTGATGTTCAGGGATTTGAGGGTGTCGTAAACGTTCATGGTGGGCTCCTGTGGGAAGAGGCCATTGTAGAGAGACGGGCGAATTCCTCGGGGGGTGCCACCGTCACGCCCACGCGCAGCGTGTGCTGCGCACCGCCTTGGATGACGCCGCGCATGGGCGAGACGTCGGCGAAGTCACGGCCCAGGCCCAGCGTCACGTAGTCCTCGCCTGGGCTGCCCCAGCCCCAGCGGTGGTTGGTCGGGTCGAAGTCAATCCAAATGCCAGGGGCTTCGGCTTGCAGCTCGGGCACACCAGCGCAGGGTAAGTACACCGATACCCAAGCGTGGGACGCGTCGGCCCCTATCAAACGCGGGCGACCTGGTGGCGGCTGGGTGAGCAAATAGCCGCTGACGTAGCGCGCGGGCAGCCCGAGGCTGCGCAAACAGCCGATCATGATGTGGGCGAAGTCTTGGCACACGCCTTTGCCTTGCGCCAGCGCTTGCAGCGCGGGCGTGTTGACTTCGGTGCTTTGGCTCTCGTAGCGCAGCTCGGTGTGGATGCGCGCCATCAAGGCGCAGACCGCGTCCACAAAGCCGCGAGCGGGGCTCATGGCGGGGCGGGCAAAGGCAACAAAGGCGTCGTCGCGCGGCACGTGCGGCGAGGCGAACAGGTATTCGCTGGCCGCATCAAATGGGGCGTGTGCACGGTAGCGAAAGTGCTCGCGCACGGCTTCCCAGCGCGGGCTCAGGGCCTCGCTGGGCAGCGCGCGTGGGGCGTGTGTGCTCACCACGCTGTCGGCTTGCACCAGCAATTCATCGTGCGGCGACTGGTGCGAAAAAAAGGTGCGCGCATTGCCAAAGTGGTCGTGGTCGACGTGCTGGCTGCTGGGTTCGGGTGTGATGGACAGGTGGTGCGTGTGTACGCTTTGGCTGGCGTGTTCCCGCGGCGTGAGGTGCACCACGTGCTGAGCCAGGTCCACGCTGTCTTCGTAGCGGTAATGGGTGGTGTGGCGGATGTGCAGTTCCATGCGCTTCAAACCCCCAGGCTGTGGTTGCGTTGTTCGGCGTGGCTGAAGTGCAAGCGCGTGATGTGGTTGGACAAGGTGTTGGCGCTGTCCTCGCACTGCTGCAGCAGCGCTTGCAGGCGCGGGTAGTGGGCTTGGCCTTGGGCATCGGTCTCGGCGCGGCACAGCTCGGCGAGCGACCAGGTGTCGGGGTCGGGCAAGTTGGTGACCAAGGCCGCGTCTTGTGGTGACGCTGTGTGGGCCAGTTTGGCCAAACGCGAACGCAAGGTGTGGACCACCCAGGCCAAAGCGCGAGGGTTGTCGCGGTCCATCACCAGCAGGTGGGTCAAGGCGACGATGTCGCGGCGTTGTTGGTACTGGGCGTGGAAGGTGATGGTGCTGTCGAACAAGGCCACCATGGCGTCAAACCCCGACTCGTCGTTCAGACTGTGGTGCTTCACACCCAAAAGCAAGGCTTGGGAGAGCGTGGCCAAACGCTCGATGTGCCGGCCAATCGAGAGCAAGCGCCAGCCGTCGTCGCGCATCATGCGGTCGGTTTGTGCGCCTGTGATGGCCGCGAGCCTTTCACTGGCTTGGCGCAGCGCGGTCAAGGCGTTGGCGCTGTTGTCGGCGTCGGCGGTGAAGGCCGAACAGGCTTGAGCAAAATCGTGGTGGGCGCGCTCGATCAAGACCCAATGTTCTTGCGAAATGCGCTCCCGCACCTGGGCTGCGGCCGATTGCAAAGCCCCCAAGTTGAAGCCCACGCTGAAGGATCGACCGACCAAGGGGCCGCCCTTGGCGGGTGCCAGGCCCGCCAACAGGCTGCGCACGAACACCCGCGCCGATTGCGTGGCCTCGGGTACGTCGGCCAGCACCAAGGCGTTTTCTTCGGCCATGTTGGAGAGCCAGCGCAGCAAGGCGGGGGTGCTCAGTTCGGCGTCGCTCAAGCGATTCAAAATGAGCTGGGCCAAACGCACCGTGTTTTCGGTGCGCTCGGTGTAGCGGCCCAACCAATACAGGTTCTCTGCCGAACGGCTGGTGACGGGGCGCGGTGATCGGGCCAGGTCCAGCGTGGACGGCGCGGTGTTGAGCAAACTGGTGGTGTCCACCGCGCCTTGCGTGATGACCCAAGCGTCGGCGCTGCTGCCGCCGCGCTGCATGGAGGCGATGAGTTCGCCACGCGGCGCCAAACGCACCAAGCCGCCGGGCAGCACGCGCCACGATCCTGGACCGTCGCTGAGCACGAACACGCGCAACAGCGCCGAGCGCGGCGTGAGTTGCCCGTGTGCCCACGTGGGGGTTTGCGACAGCGGCATCCACGCCTGCACCGTGTGTTCATCCGGTTGTCTTGCCATGCGCCCGGCCCATTCGTCGAGATCGCGCGGGCTCAGTCGTTGGCCCATCTGGGTGTCAAAACCCGCGCGTGGGTAGGTGGCGCGCACCACGTTACGCCCCAATTCGGGCAAGACCTCGCGCAGGGCCGCGCCTTCGCCGCACCACCAGGTGTCCAACGAGGGGATGCGCAGCGGCTCGCCCAGCAGGTGCTCGCTGATGCCCGGCAAAAATCCCAGCATGGCGCTGGACTCCAAAGGTCCGGAGCCCGGTGCGTTGGCCAGCAACAAGTGGCCTGCGCGCAGCACCTGCAGCAAGCCCGGCACGCCCAAGGTCGAATCGGCGCGCAGCTCCAGGGGGTCGAGCCACTCATCGTCCATGCGTTTGATGAGCGCGTGCACCGGCTCCAAGCCCTTGAGGGTTTTGAGGTAGAGGTGCTGGTCGCGCACCGTGAGGTCTTTGCCCTCGACCAAACTCAGGCCCAAGTAACGCGCCAAATAGGCGTGTTCAAAGTAACTCTCGTTGTAGGGGCCGGGTGTGAGCAAAGCGATGCGCGCCTGAGCACCTTGTGGAGCGCTGCGTTTGATGCCGTCCATCAAAGCGCGGTAGCTCGCGGCCAAGCGCTGCACCTTCAAGCCGGCAAAGGCCTGCGGGAATTGGCGCGAGACGGCGATGCGGTTTTCCAGCAAATAGCCCAAGCCAGAAGGGGCTTGTGTGCGTTGGCTCACCACCCACCAACGGCCATCGGGGCCGTGCGCCAAATCAAACGCGGTGATGTGCAGCCACGTGCCATCGAGGGGTTGCACGCCGTGCATGGCGCGCAAATAACCGGGGTGTCCCTGCACCAAGGCGGCGGGCAGCAGGGCTCGGCGCAACAAGTCGCCGGGGCCGTAGAGGTCGGCCATGACGGCGTTGAGCAAGCGCGTGCGTTGCAACACGCCGGCCTCGATGTGCGCCCAATCGCTGGGGCCCACGATCATGGGGAAAAGGTCCAGCGACCACGGGCGCTGCGACCCGCCCGCGTTGGCGTAGACGTTGTAGGTGATGCCGTTGTCGCGCACCTGGCGCTGCAGCTGTTCGTGTCGGCGCGAGACTTCGGCCGCGGCCTGGACGCCGTCGATGTCGCTGAGTTCAAAGAAGCGCTGCCAATGCGCGCTCAGCGGCGCCTCACCGGGGTCGGCTCGGGCGCGCAATTCGTCCCAGTGTCCGGGGTCGGCCGAGGGGGCCACCGCGTGCGCCCAGTTCAGGGCGCTGGTGGGATCGGGGGCTTGGGTTGAAGGGTGGTCGTGGCTCACGGCATCAGAGTATGCCCGGCTTGGCTTGGGTCAGTTTGCGCAATGCCATGGCGCTGGGGCAACAGCGCTGTGTGTTCGGCGTTCGAACCCGTGGGTGTGTGGCCGGCCTGCCTCGGTGCTGGCGCACGGGGCGCATAGGGTGAGGGAGGCCGACAAGGTGGGCCATGGGCGGGTCTTTCAGCGTAGGAGCATCGGATGGCGAACACATTCCCTCAGCACCAAGCAAGTCCTGAGCCAGCGGCTTGGCCAGTATGGGCGTGGCCGCTGTCGGCGGTGGTTGGGGTGGGCGTGCAGTTGCAAGCGGCCAGCCTGCCTTCGTTGGCGGTGTACGCCGTGGCGGCGGTCGTGGGGGTTGCGTTGGCCCTGGCGTGCACCCAAAGGGTGCGTCGTGCACCACATTCGACAGGGGTTGCGCTGCTGCTCATGGCCGCGTTGGCGCTGACCACTTGGGGCTTCACCGGCGTGCGCGCGGTGGCGCACGACCGCGATCGGCTCGACCCGGCGTGGGAAGGTCGCGACGTGGCGGTGCAAGCGCGGGTGCTGGGCTTGCCGGTGCACAGCGCGCAGTCGGTGCGGCTGATGTTGGCGCTGGAGTCGATGCCTGCGGGCGTGCGCTTGCCCTCACGGGTGCAGGTCCATTGGTATGCGCACGCAGCGCAGGCGTGGCCGCAGGTGCGCTCGGGCGAGCGCTGGGCCCTCACCCTGCGTCTGCGGCAGGTGCACGCAGCCTCCAATCCGCACGGTTTTGACCGTGAGCTGTGGCTGTGGCAGCAAGGCGTGGGTGCCCTCGGTTATGTGCGCAGCGGCCCGCGCGACCCCTTGCCCGTGCGCTTGTCTGCGGCCCCGCGCTGGTCGGTCGATGCGGCCCGCCAAGCCGTGGTGCTGGCGATTGAGCAGCGGCTGGGCGACACCCCGGCCGCGGGCGTGATCAGGGCCTTGGTGGTGGGCGAACAAGCCGCGATTGAACGCGAGGACGCGGCCGTTTTTCGCACCACCGGCGTGGCCCACCTGATGAGCATCTCGGGCCTGCATGTGACCATGTTTGCGTGGCTGGCGATGCGGGTCTTGCACCTCGTCTGGCGGCGCTGGGCGGGGGTGTGGCCGAGCGTGCTGCTGGCTTGGCCCACCCCCACGGTGGCGGCTTGGGGCGGCGTGGCTTTGGCCACCGCCTATGCGGTGTTTTCGGGTTGGGCGGTGCCCGCGCAGCGCACGGTCCTGATGCTGGCGGTGGTGGTGGCGCTGCGCTGGGGTGCGCGGCGCTGGCCTTGGCCGGTGGTGTGGGCCAGTTCCATGTTGGCGGTGGTCTCTTGGGACCCTTGGGCGCTGTTGCAGTCGGGCTTTTGGCTGAGCTTTGTGGCGGTGGCCATCTTGATCGGCAGCGACGATCCGTCCGTTCGCTCGCACAGGCCAGCGCGTTGGCGCGAACGGTTTTGGGCGTGGTGGCAGCAGTTGTTGCGCGAGCAAAGTTTGATCACGGTGGCCTTGGTGCCCATGACCTTGGTGTGGTTCGGGCAGGTGTCGTGGGTGTCGTTCTTGGCCAATCTGCTGGCCATTCCTTGGGTCACCTTGCTGGTCACGCCCTTGGCCATGTTGGGGGTGCTCGTGCCGCCGCTGTGGGAGGTCGCTGGCGCGGCGGTTGCCGCGATGATGGCCGTGTTGGGTGTGGTGGCGCAATGGCCATGGGCGGCATCGACGTGGGCCGCACCGCCGGGGCCTTTGGCGGTGTTGTCGGTGCTCGGCGGCGCTGTGGCGGTGATGCCTTGGCCATGGGTGGTGCGGGCTGTGGGCCTGTTGGCGGTGGCGCCCGTGCTGTGGTTTTCTCCTGCGCGGCCGGCCATGGGTGAGTTTGAAGTGGTGGCGCTCGATGTGGGGCAGGGCAGCGCGGTGGTGGTGCGCACCGCTGGACACACCTTGCTCTACGACACCGGCCCCCGTTACGGACCCGACGCCGACGCCGGGCAATGGGTGGTCTTGCCCTATGTGTGGGCCATGGGGGAGCGTTTGGACGCCGTCATCGTCAGCCACGCCGACAGCGACCACGCCGGCGGGGCGGCCTCAATCGAACAGGCCTTCCCACAAGCGCGCTGGATCAGCTCTTACGACGAACTCGCCGAGCGCCGCTGCGCAGCGGGCCAGCAATGGCAATGGGATGGTGTGCGCTTTGAGCTCGTCCACCCCTCGAGCGAGGATTACGGCCCCGACGGGCGAGGTCGCATGAGCACCAACGCCATGAGCTGTGTGTTGTTGGTGGGTGATGAGCGTCGCCGCGTGTGGTTGGGCGGCGACATCGATGCCGATCGCGAAACCCGCTGGGCCTTGGAAAACCCACAGATGCGGGCCGATCTGATGCTCGCCCCGCACCACGGCAGCGCCTCATCGTCCAGCCCGGTCTTGCTCAACACCTTGCAGCCGCGCTGGGTCTTGGTTCAGGCGGGATACCGCAACCGTTTTGGCCATCCCGCGGCGGTGGTCACCTCGCGCTACGACGAGCGGGGCATCGATTGGGTGGCCTCGCCCCAATGTGGTGCGGCCACGTGGCGCAGTGCGCAGCCCGACCGGGTGGATTGCCACCGGTTGAGCCGTCCGCGTTACTGGCAGCGGCGGCCACAGCGGCCTTAGGCATGCTTTCAGTTGCTTGGCCCAGTAGTTGCTAAGCTGGGTGCAGGAGAGTTCGATGATGCTGACCCGTTTTGATGAAATGCACGCCACGCCCGAACAGGTCCGTGAGCACTACGTTCGTTACGCCCAGTGGCTGGCGCAACAGCCGCCCGAGGTGATGGCGGCGCGGCGCGAAGAGGCTGAGGTGATTTTTCGCCGCGTGGGCATCACGTTTGCGGTCTACGGTGACAAGGACGAAGACGGGGCGGGCTCTGAGCGTCTCATTCCTTTTGACCTCATCCCTCGCATCATCCCCGCCCAAGAGTGGAGCCGCATGGAGGCGGGCTTGGTGCAACGCGTCACGGCACTCAACCGGTTCATCCACGACGTTTATCACGACCAAGACATCATCCGCGCCGGCGTGGTGCCGGCCGATCAAATCCTGCGCAACGCGCAATTTCGCCCCGAGATGATGGGGGTGGATGTGCCGCACGGTGTGTATTCGCACATCTCGGGCGTGGATGTGGTGCGTGCGCCCAACGCCCAAGGCGAGGGGGAGTACTACGTGCTCGAAGACAACTTGCGCGTGCCCAGCGGCGTGAGCTACATGCTCGAAGACCGCAAGATGATGATGCGGCTCTTCCCCGAACTCTTCAGCCAAAACCGTGTCGCGCCGGTGGCGCATTACCCCGACCTCTTGCTCGAGACCTTGCGTGGTGTGAGCCCGGCGCACACGGTCGAGCCCACGGTGGTGGTGCTCACGCCAGGCATGTACAACAGCGCCTATTTCGAGCATGCGTTTTTGGCGCAACAAATGGGGGTGGAGCTGGTCGAAGGCCAAGACCTGTTCGTTAAAGACAACTTCGTGTTCATGCGCACCACACGCGGGCCGCAACGCGTGGACGTGATTTACCGCCGCGTGGACGACGATTTTTTGGACCCACTGGCGTTTCGTCCCGATTCCACCTTGGGTTGCGCCGGACTGCTCGGCGTGTACCGCAGCGGCAACGTGACCATTTGCAACGCCGTGGGAACAGGGGTGGCCGACGACAAATCGATCTACCCCTTTGTGCCCAAGATGATTGAGTTTTATTTGGGCGAACAACCCATTTTGAGCAACGTGCCGACTTTCATGGGCCGCGACACCGACGACCTGAAGTACATCTTGGCCCACCTCAAAGACCTGGTGGTCAAAGAGGTGCACGGCGCGGGGGGGTACGGCATGTTGGTGGGGCCAGCGTCCACCAGCGCCGAGATCGAGCAGTTCCGCCAAGCGCTGTTGGCCAACCCCGAGGGCTACATCGCGCAGCCCACCTTGTCGCTCTCGACCTGCCCGACTTATGTGGAGAGCGGCGTGGCGCCGCGCCACATCGACTTGCGCCCCTTTGTGCTCAGCGGCCAACAAGTCAAGCTGGTGCCCGGCGGCTTGACCCGCGTGGCGCTCAAAGCAGGCTCTTTGGTGGTCAACAGCAGCCAAGGCGGCGGAACCAAAGACACGTGGATTTTGGAGAACTGAGATGTTGTCACGCACCGCCGATCATTTGTTTTGGATGTCGCGCTACACCGAGCGCGCCGAGAACACCGCGCGCATGCTCGATGTGAACCACCAAACCGCTTTGTTGCCCCAGTCCGCTGCGGCGGCGCAATTGGGTTGGGAAGGGTTGCTCACCATCAGCGAGCTCATGCCCTTGTACCAAGAGCGCCATGGTGCGGTCGAGCCGCGCCAGGTCTTGGACTTCATGGTGCGAGACGAGCGCAACCCCTCGAGCATCGTCTCGTGTTTGCGCGCCGCTCGTGAGAACGCGCGGGCCGTGCGCGGCGTGTTGACCACCGAGGTGTGGGAAACACAAAACCAGACTTGGCTGGAGCTCGAGCG
>JBFZCK010000092.1:0-5681 GCA_041307965.1 Burkholderiales bacterium
GCCAAGGCCTTGGTGGCCTTTCCCGGCGGCTTTGGCACCTTGGACGAACTCTTTGAAGTCATCACCTTGGTGCAATGCAAAAAAGCCAAACCAGTGCCCATCTTGCTGTTCGGCACCGCCCACTGGAAGCGGCTTTTCAACCTCGAGGTCTTGGCCGAAGAAGGGATGATTTCGCCCGAAGACTTGGACCTCATCCGCTACGTGGACGAGCCCCAAGACGCGTGGGAGCACATCCGGCGCTTCTACCAACTCAGCCCAGGCTGAGCAAGGGCTCAGCCTTTGGCGTGGGGGTCAACGGCCGGGGGCACCGACGCTTGGCTGCGCGTCTTCAGGTGCAAAGCCGCCTGGGCCATCAAATTGGCCGAGACGGGTGCGGTGACGAACACAAACAAGGTGATCAAAAGCTCGGCAATGCCGGGGCGGCCTTGATCAGCGGCCAACAAGAGCGAGGCCAACAACACACCGCCCACGCCCAAGGTCGAGGCCTTGGTCGGTGCGTGCAATCGCATGTAGAAGTCGGGCAGGCGCACCAAGCCAATGGCGCCCACCAGCAAAAAGAAAGCGGCGATCAAGACGAGCGCGGCCGCGGTCCATTCGATCCAAACGGGCAAATTCATCATGGTCTCCTTCATTCCACCACGTCACCGCGGGTGAGGTAACGGGCCAAGCCCACGGTGCCGACAAAGCCCAGCATGGCCACCAACAAAGCGGCTTCGAACAGCAAGGCGGTGTTCCAGCGCAAACCCAGCAGCACCACCAAAGCCACCACGTTCATGTAGAGCGTGTCCAAGGCCAAGATGCGATCGGTGGTCTCTGGGCCACGCCACAAGCGCCACGCGCACAAAGCCATGGCCAAAGCCACCGCCACCGAGGCAATGTCCAAGGCCCACATCAAAATGGGTGCGTTCATCATGCGGCCTCCCGGTCATCGGCGCTCACGCGCAAAGCGTTCATCAAAGGTGCTTCGTAGCGCTGTTTCATGTCTTGGGCCATGGCCGCTGGATCCTCGCCGTTGAGCGCATGCACCCAAATCACGCCTTGCTTTTCATCCACCACGCAGGAAACGGTGCCAGGTGTGGTGGTGATGATGCTGGCGAACAAAGCGTTGACCCGCGCGTTGCTCGTGGCCAATGGCACGGGAATCCACAGCGGTGTGGGCTTGTCCATCGGCCCCAAGACCAAACGGGCCACGGCGATGTTGGAGACCACGATGTCCCATAACACCACCCCCAACAATCGCACGGCACTGGGCCAATGCAGGCCATCGGCAGGCTTGAGAAAACCGCCGATGAGTTTGGGGATGATCAAGCCGATCAGCACGGCCGACAGCAGGTGAACCAAAGCCAAGCTGTGCGACAAAGCCAGCCAGCTCACGCCGAGCAACAAAGACAGCACGGGGTGGTCGAACCAACCCACTCGGCGCACGGTGTGGTGTGAAGAGTTGCTCATGTTCAACGCGCTCCAGTGTAAGGACGGGTGCTGTTGCCCAAGTCACCCAAGACCGCGCGCTGGTAGGCGGCGCGATCGGCGAGCTGGGCTGCGGTGGCGTCGGTGTATTGCTTGACCGGCGAGGCCACCACCGCCAACACCACCGTCATGGCGATGAAGGCCCAAGTGGCGGTGAGCATTTTGGCGCTGCTGCCAGACGCACTCGCGCCCTTGGCTGCAGGCTGCACATGCCAGAACAAAACGACACCGGCACGGGCCAAACCAACCATGCCCAAGAAGCCCACCACCAAGATCACGGTCCAGACCCAAGGCTGAGCGACCAAGCCATGGCTGCTTTGCAGGATCATGAGCTTGCCCAGGAAGCCGGGCAGCGGCGGCAAACCCGCGGCAGAGGCCGCACCAAAGAGCATCATCAAGCCGAGCAAGATGGGCTCGCGCACGGCTGGCGCGGGCTTGAGGGCATCGCCCACATCGCCGCGTTGTGCGGCCATGAGCTCCACCAACAAAAACAATCCCGCCACCACCAAGGTGCTGTGCAGGGTGTAGTAGAGCGCGGCCGACAAGGTATCGGGCGTGAACAGCCCCACCGCCGCCATGATGGTGCCCACCGAGGACACCGTCAGGTAGGCCACCAAGCGGCCCATGCTGTGTGCCGACAATGCGCCCAAAGCGCCCAAGGCGCTGGTGGTCAAGGCCACGGGCAACAACCAGTCTGCGGCGGCCAAAGAGGCCTCCCCGGCGTCAGCGCCAAAAATCACCCAATGGGTTCGGATGATGCTGTACACCCCGACCTTGGTCATGATGGCAAACAGCGCAGCCACCGGCGCACTGGCGGCCGCATAGGTGCCGGGCAACCAGAAGTACAAGGGGACCAAAGCGGCTTTTAAACCAAACACCACCAAGAGCACCAAGGCCGCCGATTGGGCCAGCAGCGCAGACTCACCGGTGAGTTGCGCCACCCGGCCCGCCATGTCGGCCATGTTCAGCGTGCCCGTGACCGAGTACAGCATGGCCAAGCCGATCAAGAACAGGGCCGATGCGGTGAGGTTGAGCACCACGTAGTGCACACCCATGCGAAAGCGCTCTTTGCCTTGCCCATGCAAGAGCAACACATACGAGGCGATCAGCAACACCTCAAAGAACACGAAGAGGTTGAACAAGTCTCCGGTGAGGAAGGCACCAGCCAAGCCCATGAGCTGGAATTGAAAGATCGCATGGAAATAACGACCACGCGTGTCCCATCCACCGGTGGCGTACCACAGCACGGGAGCGGCCACGAGGTAGGTGAGCAAAACCATCAAGGCCGACAGGTGGTCCATCACCAAGACGATGCCGAACGGCGCGGGCCACTCGCCCAAGCGGTAAACCATCAGCTCGCCCTGACTGGCACGCCAGACCATGCCCGCGGCCATCACCAAACCCAAGAGGACCGAGACCATGCCCACGCGGCGGTGCCAACGCACACGACCACCATCATGGCCCCCACCTTGGGCAGCCATACCGCCTTGATCACCGATGAGCAAGACCAGCACGGCGGTCAGCGAAGGCAGCACCACCGACAAAACCGGCGCGTGTTGCCACCAAACATCCATCCAAGCGCTCATCACACACCCTCCTTCTTGGCGTCGACGCGACCATCCACGTGGTCGGTCCCGCTTTCGTGGCGGCTGCGCAGCGCCAACTCAATGACAAAACCCGTGGTGGCAAAACCAATCACGATGGCGGTGAGCACCAGGGCCTGTGGCAATGGATCGGCCACCGCACCTTCGCCCACCAAAATCGGTTGGGCGTTGCTCCACAAACGGCCCATCACAAAGATGAACACGTTGACGGCATAACCGATCAAGGTCAAACCCAAGACCACGGGGTAGGTCCGACCACGCAGGAGCAAATACACACCGGCGGCCGTCACCACGCCCAAGCCACTGGCCAACAACGCTTCCATGCTGATCATGCTGCACCTCCTTGTGAGTGCTGGGGCACCGCAGCGCCCTCTTTAGAGGCCGAGCCCAAGACGCTGAGTGTGAGCAAAGTGGCCCCCACCACGGTGAGGTAGACGCCCAAATCAAACACCGCCGCCGAAGCCAGCGGCAACTCACCCAAGACACCCACAGTGGGGTGACCGTGGGCACTGGTCAAGAACGGACGACCAAACACAAACGCAGCCACACCGGTCAGGCCCGCGATACCCAAACCCGCACCGATCCACTGCACAAAACGGCGGCCTGCGTGAGCACGCATGAACATCTCGGCGCGCGACTGCCCCAAGGCCATGAACTGCAAGACCAGCGCCACAGCGGTGATCAAACCTGCAATGAAGCCGCCACCCGGCATGTTGTGACCGCGCATGAAGATGTAGAGCGAGAACACCAAGGCCAGCGGCAAGACCACCGAGGCGGCCACGCGCAGCAGCAAGGGTTGCTGCGTGAAGGTCCAAGGCAAACCATCACCGTCCACAGAACCACGGCGGGTTCGGAAGCCGTCCATCAAGGCCAAGACGCCCAAGGCAGCGATGCCCAACACCGTGATCTCGCCCCAGGTGTCATAGCCGCGGAAGTCCACCAAAATGACGTTGACCACGTTGGTGCCACCGCCCTTGGGCAGCGACTGCTCCAAGAAATACCAAGAAATGCTCTCATGGCCGCGGGTCATGAAGACCCAAGCCAAGGACGCCACGCCCACACCCGCCGCCAAGGCCAAGACCGCGTCGCGGGTCTTGCGACCGGTGCTCGACTCGCGCGGGGTGGTCTGAGGCAAGAGCGCCAACCCCATGAGCAAGAGGACGGTGGAGACCACCTCCACCGAGAGTTGCGTCAGGGCCAGATCGGGTGCCGAAAGTGAGACAAACACCAAGGACACCACCAAGCCCACCAAACCCACCAGCACCACGGTGCGGAAGCGGTTGTGGTGCCCCAGCACCAAGGCCGCGCAGGTCACCAGCAGGAGCACCCACATCACCATGGCCAAGACGTTGGCCGGCATCAAGGCGCGATCGCCGGTGCCCATGCCGCTGCCCAACAAGGGCGCGGCCGCCAACACGATCACCGCACCCACCATGAGCGCCAAATAGCGTTGCAAAGAGCCGTTTTCCAAGGCCTGAGTCAGACGACCCGCCCCAGCAAACAAACCGTCGATGCTGGACTCAAAGATCTGCCGGCCGGTGCCACGACCGAACCAGGCTTCTGAGCTGATGCCGTGCAAGCGTTTGTTTTTGGCCAAGCTGCGGTACAGCAAGATACCCACACCCAAAGCGATGGCGCTCATGAGCAAGGGCAAGTTAAAGCCGTGCCACAAAGCCAAGTGGTATTCGGGCAAGGGCTGCCCGGCCAAGGCGGTGGCCGCGACGTGCACCAACGGGCCAAAGGTGGCGGCTGGGAACAGGCCCACCACGACGCACATGATCACCAAACCGATGGTGGGCAGCTTCATGCCCAGCGGCGGCTCGTGGGGGTGTTTGTTCTCCACGTCACCCAACTCACCGTTGAAATAGGTGTCGTGCACCATGCGCAGCGAATAGGCCACGCTGAACACACCGGCCAGCGTCACCAGCGCAGGCACAGCCCACGCCCACACGCCCGACGTGCCCACCACCGCTTCGGTGAAGAACATCTCTTTGGACAAGAAACCGTTGGTCAGCGGCACACCGGCCATGGACGCCGCGGCCACCATGGTCAGCGTGGCGGTGAAGGGCATGAAGGACCACAAACCGCCGAGTTTGCGCATGTCGCGCGAATGGGTCTCGTGGTCCACGATGCCCGCGATCATGAACAGCGAGGCCTTGAAGGTCGCGTGGTTGAGCACGTGGAACACCGCAGCCACGGCGGCCAGCGGCGAGCCCAAGCCCACCAAGAAGGTGATCAGGCCCAAATGGCTGACGGTCGAATAGGCCAACAAACCTTTGAGGTCGTGTTTGAAGATCGCGATAAAGGCCGCGAACAACAAGGTGATGAGACCCGCACCACTGACCAAGGCTTCGAACCAGCCCGAACCCGCCAAGATGGGGTACAGGCGCATGAGCAAGAACACACCGGCCTTGACCATGGTGGCCGAGTGCAGGTAGGCCGAGACCGGCGTGGGCGCGGCCATCGCGTCGGGCAACCAAAAGTGAAACGGGAACTGCGCGCTCTTGGTGAAAGCACCCACCAAGATCAGCAACAAAGCCGGCAAGAACATGGCGTGCGACTGGATCTCAGCGGCCTTGGTGGCCAACACGCTGATCTCATAGCTGCCAC
>JBFZCK010000093.1:0-4782 GCA_041307965.1 Burkholderiales bacterium
CGCGAAAAGATCAAGCTGGAATCCACCGCTGGAACCGGCCACTTCTACACCACGACCAAAAACAAAAAGACCACGCCCGACAAGATGTTGATCAAGAAATTTGATCCCGTCGCTCGCAAGCACGTGGACTACAAGGAAATCAAGCTGAAGTGATTCGGCCTCAGCCTTGAAGAAAAGCCCGCTCTTGAGCGGGCTTTTTTGTGGCCGCTGAACGGCTGGTTGGTGCTCACGGGCTTGGCGGTGTTCACCTCCTGCCGCCCTCCGGTGCTTGCAGGCGTGAAAAAGCCCGCTCAAGAGCGGGCTTTTTGCTGGGCTAGTCCGACGCTTTAAGCGCGGGCCGAACGCAGTCGGATGGAAAAGTCGCGCAGGGCAGCGATGCCGCTGTCTTCGGCGCGGCGGCACCAGGCTTGCAGGTCGGCGGCCAGTTGGTCGCGCGTGGCATTGGTGCTGGACCACAGGGCACGCAGTTCTTCGCGCATGGTCACCATCTTGTCGAGCGCGGGGTGCTCGGCGCGGGCTTGTTGCAACTGGGGTTGCACATCGGCCGGCACTTTGTCGGCGTCGCGGTGCAACCAGCGGCCAGCGGCCTTGATAGCAGAGATGTCGGCACCTTTGCTGCGCACGGCGTTGATCTCGCGTTGGCAAGCGGCGTGCACTTCGCGGGCGTAGCCGGCCATGACTTCATAGCGGTTGGCGATGATGGCTTCCAAGGTTTTCTCGTCGGCCACGGCTTTGGCTTCACCAAAGGCCATTTTTGGCGGCACTTTTTTGACCGTGGCCAAACCGAAGAACTTGAGGATGCTGATGTACATCCAGCCGATGTCGAACTCGTAAGGCTTAACGGACAGCTTGGCCGAGGTGGGGTAAGTGTGGTGGTTGTTGTGCAACTCTTCACCACCGATGATGATGCCCCAAGGCGACACGTTGGTGCTGGCGTCGACCGCTTCGAAGTTGCGGTAGCCCCAGAAGTGCCCCAAACCGTTGATGATGCCGGCAGCCGTCACAGGCGTCCAGACCATTTGCACGGCCCAGACCGTCAAGCCCAAAGCGCCGAACAAGGCCACGTCGATGATGAGCATCAAGCTCACGCCCAAGCGCGAACGGCCGGTGTAGACGTGTTTTTCCAACCAGTCGTTGGGGGTGTTGTGGCCGTAACGCTCCAAGGTTTCTTTGTTCTTGGCTTCGGCGCGGTACAGCTCAGAGCCTTCCAACAGGACTTTCTTGATGCCAAACACCACAGGGCTGTGGGGGTCGCCTTCTTGTTCGCATTTGGCGTGGTGCTTGCGGTGAATGGCGGTCCATTCTTTGGTGACCATGCCCGAGGTCATCCACAACCAAAAACGGAAAAAGTGCGAAGGAATGGGGTGCAGGTCCAGCGAGCGGTGGGCTTGGTGGCGGTGCAAAAAGATGGTGATGCTGGCGATCGTGATGTGCGTGAACACCAAGGTCACGATCAGCACTTGCCACCAAGTGGCGCCGGTCAGGCCGTGGATCAAGAAATTGACCAGGGCGTCCGACACGGTGAAAAAGTTTGCGGAGAGAGAATCCATCATGTCTGTCCTTGAGGCCGCCCAATGGGCGGTGGGGGAAAACGGCCCAAACCCCAAAGGGCTGACCCAAAACCTTATTTTAAGGGCGCATGGGGTATTCACCAAGGGTTTTGACACCCCAGACCGGATTTACCCCGTAGAAACCCTTAAAAAATCGCTATTTGTTGCTTTTTTTACGTCTTTTGCTGCCAAACAGCCGCGAAAAATCCGTCTGTTTGGTGCTTGTGCGGCCACAAACGCAACCAATCCCCCTCCTCGCCGGCGCACAAATCCCCCGCTGAGGCGACCTGGGCCTGCTCCAGCACCGAGCGCACCGGCACGCGAACAAAGCCCGGGTGGGCGGCTTCAAAGGCTTGGGCAACCTGCTCGTTTTCTTCCGGCAAGAGGCTGCAGGTGGCGTACACCAGCCGCCCGCCGGGTTTGAGCAAGCGCGCTGCGCTCTTCAAAATGGCTTGCTGAAGCTCAGCTTGAGCGGTCACGGTGGCGGGGGTTTGACGCCACTTCAGGTCGGGGCTGCGGCGCAAGGTGCCCAAACCCGAACAGGGAGCATCGACCAAAACACGGTCGATCTTGCCGGCCAAGCGCTTGATGCGCTCGTCGCGCTCGTGGGCGATGGCCACCGGGTGCACATTGGACAGGCCGCTGCGCGCCAAGCGAGGCTTGAGGGCGTCGAGGCGGTGGCCCGAGGTGTCAAACGCGTACAGGCGGCCGCTGTTGCGCATGGACGCGCCAATGGCCAAGGTCTTGCCGCCGGCCCCGGCGCAAAAGTCCACCACCATCTCGCCGCGCTTGGCGTCGAGCAACAAGGCCAAGAGCTGCGAGCCCTCGTCCTGCACCTCGATCTCGCCCTGCACAAAGGCCGGCACTTTGGCCAAAGACGGTTTGCCTTTGAGTCGGATGCCCCATGGGGAATACGGCGTGGCTTGGGCCTCCAAGCCTGCGGCATGGAGTTCGGCCAACACGGCTTCGCGCTTTTTCTTTTGGGTGTTGATGCGCAAATCCAGCGGTGCGGGCTGGTTCAGGCTGCTGACCAAGGCGTCAAAGCCCTCGCCCACTTGGGCTTGGAGCGAATGCGCCAACCACTCGGGCAGGTTGTGGCGGTGCTGGGGCAGCCAGTCGGCCGGGTCCACGGCGTCGCACTGGGCGAGCCAAGTTTTTTCAGGTTCGGTGATGGCACCGAGCAAAAAGTCGCGCTCGGCGGCAAAACCCAGAATGGCCAGTCGGCGCCAGCGCGAGCCGCTGCCCGAACGGGCCAAGGCCTCGAACTTCAGGCGCTGGCGCAAGGCGGCGTAAACGGTGTCGGATAGGGTGCTGCGTTCGCGCGGGCCGAGGGACCGGTTTTCGCGAAAAAACCGCGCCACCACGGCGTCGGCCGGGTGGTCAAACTTGAACACTTGCTCGATCAATCGAGCGCTTTCTTCGAGGAGGGCTTTGGGGTGCATAGCCTGTATTGTCCCACCGGGGATAATCGAGGGCTATGTCAGACATCGCACACCAGGTGAAGCGCCGCCGCACCTTCGCCATCATCTCCCACCCCGACGCCGGTAAAACCACGCTCACCGAGAAGCTCTTGCTGTTCTCGGGCGCGATCAACATCGCCGGTTCGGTCAAGGCGCGCAAGGCCGCGCGCCACGCCACCTCCGACTGGATGGAGATCGAAAAGCAACGCGGCATCTCCGTGGCCTCCTCGGTCATGCAGATGGAATACCGCGACTGCGTGATCAACCTGCTCGACACACCGGGCCACCAAGACTTCTCGGAAGACACCTACCGCGTGCTCACCGCGGTGGACGCCGCGCTCATGGTGATCGACGCGGGCAACGGCGTGGAACCCCAAACCCGCCGCTTGCTGCAGGTTTGCCGCGCACGCAACACGCCCATCCTGACCTTTGTCAACAAGATGGACCGCGAGGTGCAGGACCCGCTGGTGCTGATGGACGAGATCGAGCGCGAGCTGGGCATGACCGTGGTGCCCTTCACCTGGCCGGTGGGCATGGGCAAAACCTTCCACGGCGTGTTTGACCGCCGCACCGACCAGATGCGCGTGTTCGCCGCCGGTGAAGACCGCCGCGGTGGCGAAGAAGAGGTGCTCGCGGGATTGGACAACGCCGTCAGCTTGCAGCGTTTCGGCGCCGAGTTCGCCCAAGCCAAGGACGAGCTCGAACTGGTCGCGGGCGCTTCGCCCTCGTTCGATGAGGCCCAGTTTTTGAGCGGTCAACAAACCCCGATGCTGTTTGGCTCGGCGGTCAACAACTTCGGCGTGCGCGAGGTGCTCGACGCCTTGGTCGACTTGGCCCCGCCGCCCGGCGAACGCACGTCCATTCAGCGAACGGTGCAACCCGAAGAGCCCAAATTCACCGGCGTGGTGTTCAAGATCCAAGCCAATATGGACCCCGCGCACCGCGACCGCATCGCCTTCGTGCGCTTGGCCAGCGGCCACTTTGAGCGCGGTATGAAGCTCAAGGTGGTGCGCAGCGGCAAGGATCTGCGCCCCAACACCGTGGTGAGCTTTTTGAGCCAACGCCGCGAACTCTTGGACGAGGCTTTTGCGGGCGACATCATCGGTATCCCCAACCACGGCGTGCTGCAGCTCGGCGACACGCTCACCGAAGGCGAGAACCTGCAGTTCACCGGCCTGCCCTTTTTTGCGCCCGAGATCATCCGCAGCGTCGAAGTGGCCGACCCGCTGCGCAGCAAACAGCTGCGCGCCGGTCTGACCCAGCTTGGCGAAGAAGGCGCGATTCAGGTGTTTCGCCCGGTGGCCGGTTCGGTCTTGTTGCTCGGCGCGGTCGGCCAGCTGCAGTTCGAGGTGGTCGCGCACCGCTTGGAGCACGAATACGGCGTCAAAGCCCGCATCATGAACAGCCCTTACCAAGTGGCGCGTTGGGTGACCTGCGCACCGGAAGACGGCGGCGAGGTGGAGCTGAAAAAATTCATCGACGCCAACAGCCACCGCGTGGCCTTGGACGCGGTGGACGCGCCCACGCTGCTGGTGGACCACTCTGCCACGCTGCGCGCGGTCGAGGCGCAATGGCCGAAGATCAAATTCCACGCCATGCGCGAACACGCCGGCTTGGTGTTCCACCGCTCGATGTGATTCAGGTGTGCAGGCGCGAGCTCTTGGGCAATTGGGTGACCAAAAACGCCATCTGATCGGCCAAGATGCGGCGGTTGCGCAGGATGAAGTCTTCCCAGAGGCTCGGCGTGTAGGGCGCGTACAGCAGCGGCATGT
>JBFZCK010000094.1:0-7366 GCA_041307965.1 Burkholderiales bacterium
GTTTCCAAGTAGGTGCAAACCGCGCCTTTGCGCTTGCCGCCTTGGTTGACGGCCACGGCCGTGTCGTTGACGACTTTGAGGAAGGGCACCACGCCTTGGGATTCGCCGTTGGTGCCTTTGATGTGGGCGCCCAAAGCGCGCACGCGGGTCCAGTCGTTGCCCAAGCCGCCAGCAAATTTGGAGAGCAAGGCGTTTTCTTTGATGGACTCGTAAATGCCGTCCAAGTCGTCGGGCACGGTGGTCAGGTAGCAGCTCGAGAGCTGGCTGCGCAGGGTGCCGCTGTTGAACAGCGTGGGGGTCGAGGACATGAAGTCGAAGCTCGAGAGCACTTCGTAGAACTCGATGGCGCGCGCTTCGCGGTCCACTTCGCCCAGCGACAGGCCCATGGCCACGCGCATGAAGAAGATTTGGGGCAGTTCGATGCGGGTCTTGCGCACGTGCAAGAAATAGCGGTCGTACAGGGTTTGCAGACCAATGAAGTCGATTTGCAGGTCGCGCTCGGGCTTGAGGGCCGCGGCCAAGCGGGGCAGGTCGAATTGCAGCAGCTTCTCGTCGAGCAACTGGTTTTCAACGCCTTTTTTGATGCTCTGGGGAAAGAAGTCGGCGTAGCGGGCGCCCATTTGGTCGAACGCCATCTCTTCACCCAAGACTTCTTTGACCACGGTGTGCAACAACAAACGCGCGGTGGCGTAGGTGTAGTCGGGGTCTTTTTCGATGTGGGTGCGAGCGGCCAAGATGGCGGCTTTGTAGACCTCTTCGATCGGCACGCCGTCGTAGAGGTTGCGCATGGTCTCGCTGACGATCGGCTCGGCCTTGACGTCGGGGCTCAGGCCCGAGCAGGCGCTGTGGATGAGTTGTTGCAGGCCAGCGAGGTTCAAAGGCTTGCGTTGGCCACCTTCGGTGACTTGAATGGTCGGCGCAGCGGGTGCTGTGTTGACGGGCTGTTGGGCGCGCTCTTGGGTGCGGCGCTCGCGGTACAACACATACGCGCGGGCAACTTCGTGGTGGCCGCTGCGCATGAGGCCGAGCTCGACTTGGTCTTGCACGTCTTCAATGTGGAAGGTGCCGCCGCTGGGGCGCGAGCGCATCAGGGCGCGCACCACGTTTTGGGTCAGGGCGTCGACATCCTCGCGCACGCTGGCCGAGGCCGCACCTTGGGTACCGTGCACGGCCAAGAAGGCTTTCATCAGGGCCACGGCGATTTTGCTGGGCTCAAACGAGACCACGGCGCCGTTGCGGCGAATGATCTGGTAGTGCGCAAACGCGGCGTTGTTGCTCAAGACCAAGGGCTCACTTTTGGGGCTCAAACCTGCGCTCATGGGGCTGGCAGCGGTGGGCGTGGCGGTGGTATGCATGGGTTTTCCTCTGGTGTGTGTTCTGGTTGATCTTGCGGGTCGTGCGGGCCCACGTCGGTGTGGGTCTGGGCTCAAAAAAGCACGCACAAACTGTCAAGTCGTTGTCGCGGTGAAAAATCGATCAAACACCATATCTGGTGTGCGAGGACGATTCTAACCACTACCGGTAGTGGTTAGAAGAAAAAAATGAGAACTTTCCTTGGTGACACTTTGCACGCCAGCGAGGTATTCAAATTTGACAGTTTTATTCGTTTTGATAGATATGCCTTGCAGGCCGCAGACACTGGGCAACAGGCGTTGGGTGTCAAGGATTGGCCGGCCTTGGCGGAGGTTTTGTGGCGCAAAGGCCGGTGGATTTTTGAAGCCTGCGCCGATGGTTGCGCTGGCTTGGTGTTTCAGGTCTGGCGAGGATGAACGACAGACTCGGGAAAACACCGATCGGGCCAAGCCAATTGCTGTTGCAAAAAAGCCCAATCAAAACCAGGACCGGGGTCTTGTTTGCGCCCCGGTGCGATGTGCTCATGGCCCGCGATGTCCACAACGGGGTACCGTTGGCGAAGGTCTTGGCACAAACGGGACAAGGCCGCGTACTGCGCGGACTCAAACGCCAGCCCTTCCAGCCCTTCGAGTTCAATGCCCACCGATTGGTGGTTGCAGTCGGTGCGCCCGCGCCAGCTCGAACGCCCGGCGTGCCAGGCTCTCGCATCGGCATCGACGAATTGAACCACCTCGCCATCGCGGCGAATGAAGAAGTGGCTCGAGACCTCGGCGCCGCGGATCGATTGGAAATAGGGGTGGGCGTCCCAATCGAGCCGGTTGGTGAACAGTTCTTCGACGTGGGGTGTGCCGTATTCACCGGGCGGCAAGCTGATGGAGTGGACCACCACCAAATCGATCGGCAGGTCGGGGGGGCGGGGGCCGAAGTTGGGGGAGTCGCAGCGGCGCGCGTGGCGCCACCAGCCGCCTTGCCAATCCTCTAAAGGCTCAATCGGCATCGCGGTGCTCAGCGCAGCAGTAGGCGCGCCCTTGGTGCGTCAGGGCTTCGCTGGCGGGCAAGTGGGTGCCGCAGTGGGCACACGCCACCATGGCCATGGGTTTTCCTGGTGGTGGGGTGGACGAGGCTTTTCCCTGCTCGGCCAAGCGCCCTTGGCGCCAGAAGTGGTAGCCGATCCACACAACGGCCAAGACCAAGAGGTATTTCATGACAAACGGTGCAAAACAATTTCCAACACAAAGCGCGAACCCACATAGCCCAAGAGCAACAGGCCAGCGGCGGCGTACAACATGCGCACGGCCAAGCGGCCACGCCAACCCCAGCGCCAGCGACCCCAGAGCAAGACGCCCATGATCAGCCAAGACAAGAGAGTGAAGATGGTTTTGTGGCTCCAAACAAAGCCCAGTTCCAACCCAGATGAAAACCACCAGCCGGCCAGGACCGTGGCACTCAGCAGCACAAAGCCCATGCCCACGAAGCGAAACGTCAGACGCTCCAGGGTCAGCAAAGGCAGGGTGGTGGTGTCACTTTGGCCTTGCCGGATGCGCCGCTCCGTGCGTTGCAACAACCCCGCGTGCACCACGGCTGCGGCGATCAAACCATAAGACGCAAAGCCCAACGCCCAGTGCACCGGCAACCAAGCCGATTGCAGTTGGGGGTGCACCGTCCCGGGCAAGACCCAAGCCAGCACGATGGCCGCAGCCCCCATGCCCGCGACCGACCAGCGCAAGCCGGCGGGGGCGTGCAGGCGCGTCTCCCAAGCGTAAATCGTGAACACCCACCACATCGTCACCGACAAAGCCACGGCAAAACCAAAGCTCGCGGGCTCAGCGGTAAAGCCGGTGTGCAAAACGGCCAAGTGCAAGCCCCAAGTGAGCGCCAGGGCCCAGCGGTTGGTCGCTGGCGACAGCGCAGGCCAGCGCCAAGCCCACACCCCGTAGGCCAAGGCCGCCAAGGGGGGCAAGGTGTGCTGCAGCGTGGAGGCTAAAATCATCCGCACAGTTTAACGGCCCTCGCGGCCCCTCACGAACCGAGATCCCCCCGATGGCTTCAGCCCTCTCCGAACGCCTATCCGGCATTGTCAAAACCCTGCGCGGCCAAGCCCGCATCACCGAAGACAACGTGGCCGAGATGCTGCGCGAGGTGCGCATGGCCTTGCTCGAGGCCGACGTGGCCCTGCCGGTGGTGCGCGACTTCATTGCTCGCGTCAAAGAAAAAGCCTTGGGTGAAGAGGTGGTGGGCTCCCTCACGCCGGGTCAGGTCTTGGTGAGCATCGTCAACCGCGAACTCGCCGCCACCATGGGCGAGGGCGTGTCCGACATCAACCTGGCGGCGCAGCCGCCCGCCGTCATCCTGATGGCCGGTTTGCAGGGTGCCGGTAAAACCACCACCACCGCCAAGCTGGCCAAACACCTCATCGAGAAGCGCAAGAAGAAGGTGCTCACCGTCTCGGGCGACGTGTACCGCCCTGCGGCCATCGAGCAGCTCAAGACCGTGACCGCCCAAGCCGGGGCCGAGTGGTTCCCCAGCTCGCCCGACCAAAAGCCCGCCGACATCGCGCGCGCCGCCCTCGACCACGCCAAACGCCATTTCTTTGATGTGCTCTTGGTCGACACCGCCGGTCGCTTGGCCATCGACGAAGCGCTCATGCGCGAAATCCAAGAGCTCCACGGCGTGCTCAAGCCGGTGGAGACGCTGTTTGTGGTCGACGCCATGCAAGGTCAAGACGCGATCAACACCGCCAAGGCCTTCAGCGACGCCTTGCCCCTGACGGGCATCATCCTGACCAAAACCGACGGCGACTCGCGCGGCGGTGCGGCCCTGTCGGTGCGCCACATCACTGGCGCGCCCATCAAGTTCGCCGGTGTGTCCGAAAAAATCGATGGCCTGGAGGTCTTTGACGCCGAGCGTCACGCTGGGCGCATTTTGGGCATGGGCGACATCGTCGCCTTGGTCGAGCAAGTCACCTCCAACATGGACATGGCCGCGGCGCAAAAGCTCGCCGCCAAGGTCAAGAGCGGTGGCGGTTTTGATTTGAACGATTTTTTGGCCCAGCTGCGCCAGATGAAGCAAATGGGCGGCTTGTCCAGCCTTATCGATAAGTTGCCCGGCGCCATGGCGTCCAAAGCCTCGGGCATGGACATGGGCCGCGCCGAGCGCGACATGAAGCGCAAGGAAGGCATCATCTGCAGCATGACCGCTCGGGAGCGAACGCGCCCCGACATCATCAAGGCCACGCGCAAAAAGCGCATCGCCGATGGCGCCGGTGTTCAGGTGCAGGAAGTCAACCGCTTGCTCAAAGAGTTCGAGCAAATGCAAGGCATGATGAAAAAAATGCAGGGCGGCGGCATGATGAAAATGATGAAGCGCATGGGCGCCATGAAAGGCATGCCCGGCATGCCCAAACTGCCGGGTATGGGCTCTTGATGGGCTGGCTGAAGACATTCAACAGGCCGTTGCAGTTGATACCTGGCGCCTTGCTCGCCATCACGGTGGCCATGGCCGCCACGTGGGTGTCCACCGTGCACGGCGGCCCACAGTTGCTCTACGCTTTGTTTTTTGGGGTTGCGCTGCACTACCTCAGTGCGGATGCCAAAGCCAAACCCGGCATCGAATTCTGTGCGCGCAACGTCTTGCGTTTGGGTGTGGGTTTGCTGGGTGCGCGCATCACGGCTGCGCAAATCGTGGGTTTGGGGTGGACCACCGCAGCGATCGTCGTTGGGGCAGTGGTCACGACCTTGTTGATCGGTTATGCGCTGGCCAAACGCTTGGGGATGAGCCGCGCCGAAGGCACCTTGTCGGGTGGCTCGGTGGCGATTTGTGGCGCTTCGGCCGCGCTGGCGATTTCATCGGTCTTGCCGCGCACCAAGGACAGTGAGCGCTTCACCTTGATGGTGGTGGTCACGGTCACCGTGTTTTCTACCATCGCCATGGTGCTCTACCCCTTGATCGCCCGGGCGTGGGGCTTGCCCCCCGAATTGGCCGGTCTGTTTTTGGGCGGCACCATCCACGACGTGGCGCAGGTGGTGGGCGCGGGCTACACCATCGACACCGCCACCGGCGACTACGCCACCATCGTCAAACTCTTTCGGGTCTCGATGCTGGCCGTGGTGGTGGTCGTTGTCTCGGCACTGTTCAAAGCCGAGCGCGAACGTGCCGAGCGCGAGTGGCAGGCCGCGGGCGGCTCGGGTGCCGTCAAACCGCAGCCCTTGGTGCCTTGGTTCTTGTGGGTATTTTTGGCCTTGGTCGTGGTCAATTCGGCCGGTTGGTTGCCCACCGAAGTGGCTCAGGGCGTGAGCGCTTTCTCGCGCTTGTGCTTGGTGGTGGCCATTGCTGCCTTGGGGCTGAAGACCTCGTTCGAGCAGCTGGCCAAAGCCGGTTGGCAGCCCATCACCCTGCTCTTGATCGAGACGGTGTGGATGGCGCTCTTCGTTTTGGCCGCGATCGCACTGACCCAGTCTGGCTGGGTGTGACCGCCTCGCGGCGCTTCAATTCACCACGACGTCGCCGCGCAAGGTGTAGGCCAGTGCCTTCGTGATGCGCACGTCCACCATCTGACCGATCAAGCGGTCGGCCAAGGGGCCGCCTTCAAAGTTCACCACCCGGTTGCATTCGGTGCGGCCCATGAGTTCGGGCGATTCGCCGGTGGACTTGCGCGAAGCGCCTTCGACCAAAATCCGCTGCACCGTGCCCACGCGGCTTTCGCTGATGCGTTTGACGTTGTCGTTGATCACGGCTTGCAGCGCGTGCAAGCGTTTGAGCTTCACGTCGCCCGGTGTGTCATCGGGCAGGTTGGCCGCGGGCGTGCCGGGGCGGGGGCTGAACACAAAGGAGAAGGAGTTGTCGAAGCCCACGTCGTCGATGAGCTTCATCATCTTGTTGAAGTCGGCCTCGGTCTCGCCGGGGAAGCCCACGATGAAGTCGCTGCTCATGGCCATGTCGGGTCGAATGGCGCGCAGCTTGCGCACCGTGCTCTTGTATTCCATGGCCGTGTAGCCGCGCTTCATGGCCATCAAGATGGTGTCGCTGCCGTGTTGCACCGGCAGGTGCAGGTGGTTCACGAGTTGCGGGATCTTGGCGTAGGCCTCGATCAGGCGCGGCGTGAATTCATTGGGGTGGCTGGTCACGTAGCGGATGCGCTCGATGCCCGGGATGTCGGCCACGTACTCCAGCAGCAAGGCGAAGTCGGCCACGTCGGCTGTTTGGCCCATGGCACCGCGGTAGGCGTTGACGTTTTGGCCGAGCAAGGTGACTTCCTTGACGCCTTGGTCGGCCAAGCCGGCCACCTCGATCAGCACCTCTTCAAAGGGGCGGCTGAATTCTTCGCCGCGCGTGTAGGGCACGACACAGTAGCTGCAGTATTTGCTGCAGCCTTCCATGATCGAGACAAAGGCCGAAGCCCCATCGACACGCGCCGGCGGCAGGTGGTCGAACTTTTCGATTTCGGGAAAGCTGATGTCGACCTGCGGTTTCTGCATCGCTTGGCGTTGGCGCAGCAACTCGGGCAAGCGGTGCAAAGTTTGCGGGCCAAAGACCACGTCCACATAGGGCGCGCGCTTGATGATCTCAGCGCCTTCTTGGCTGGCCACACAACCGCCCACGCCGATGAGCACGCCTTTTTCCTTGAGGTGCTTGACGCGGCCCAAATCGGAGAAGACCTTCTCTTGGGCTTTTTCGCGCACCGAGCAGGTGTTGAAGAGGATGAGGTCGGCCTCTTCGACGTCTTGGGTGGGTTCGTAGCCTTGGGCGGCGCCCAGCACGTCGGCCATCTTGTCCGAGTCGTACTCGTTCATTTGGCAGCCGAAGGTTTTGATGAAGACTTTTTTGCTCATGGTGCTCTCAGCGAGGTCTGGTGTGTATCCAGGGGCTGTGAAAAAGCCCTTGGGCCGTGGGGCACAAGGGCTTGGTGTTTTGGTGGTGATAGGTGGATTTGAACCACCGACATCAGCATTATGAATGCTGCGCTCTAACCAACTGAGCTATATCACCAGCAGGCAAGATTATAGCGACTTTTTTG
>JBFZCK010000095.1:0-3345 GCA_041307965.1 Burkholderiales bacterium
GCGGACTCGCGGGCGCCAGCCTCTTGGCCACGGCCAGTCCTGCTGCGCAAGCCGCTGGCGTGAACACCAAGGCGCGCATCGTGATCGCCGGTGGCGGCGCCGCGGGCCTGACCGCCGCCTCTTACCTGGCCAAGGCGCTGCAGGGTGCGTCGATCACCATCATCGATGCGCGCAAAAACCACTATTACCAACCGGGCTTCACCTTGGTCGCCGCAGGCATCAAGCCCAAGGACTACGTGATCTCGAGCACCAGCGAATACGTGCCCAAGGGCTGTGCCTTGATCAACGCCGCCGTGGCCGAGATCGACCCCGAAGGCAAAAAAGTTGTCACCAGCACCGGTCAAAGCGTGCCCTACGACTTTTTGATCGTGGCCACAGGCTTGGAGCTGAACTACGCCGGCATCGAGGGTATGGACACCGCGCGCATTGGCCAAAACGGCTTGGGCAGCATCTACCACAGCCCCGACGCAGCAGCCGCCACTTGGCAAGCCCTGAGCCAATTCGCCGATCAAGGTGGCGTGGGCTTGTTCGGTCGCCCCGCGGGTGAAATGAAGTGCGCGGGCGCCCCCCTGAAATACACCTTCATCAGCGACGACCACCTGCGCCGCCGTGGCAACCGCGGTAAAGCGGAGCTGCATTACATGGCGCACAACAAGGCCTTGTTTGGTGTGCCCATCGTGGCGGAAAAAGTGCGCATGCTCTTCCAAGACCGTGGCGTGAAAGTCCAGCACGAACACGTGATGACGTCCATCGACATCGACAAGCGCATCGCCACCTACAAGACCCCCGCCGGTACCACCGAGCAGGCCTACGACTTCATCAACGTGGTGCCGCCCATGCGCGCGCCCGACGCGGTGCGCAACAGCCCCCTGCCCTGGACCGAAGGCCCGTTTGCCGCAGACGGCTGGGTGCAAGTGGATCGCGAAACGCTGCGCCACCAACGCTACCCCAACGTGTTCGCGGTGGGCGACATCGCCGGTGTGCCCAAAGGCAAAACAGCGGCGAGTGTGAAGTGGCAAGTGCCGGTGGCGGTGAACCACTTGGTGGGCGACATCAGCGGCAAACCGTCCAGCGACAAGTTCAACGGTTACACCAGCTGCCCGCTCATCACCCGCTTGGGTCAGGCCATGCTCATCGAGTTCGACTACCAAGACAACCTCATCACCTCCTTCCCCGGCGTGATCGCGCCCTTGGAAGAACTGTGGATCAGCTGGGTCATGAAGACCATGGCGCTCAAACCCACTTACATCAGCATGTTGCGCGGTCGCGCTTAAAGAAGGAATCCCCATGAAAGAACTCGATCCTTGGGTGTTTGTTGCCGTCTTCCAAGAAATGCTCGGCCTTTGGCTGTGGGTCTACCTCATCGTGGCCATCGTCGGTGCTGCGGCCTTCATCGGCTTGGTGGTGCGCGAGCGCAGCATCGTCTCGCGCCGCTTGGTTCAATCCGAGCTGATGGGTTTGCTCGGCGGCGTGGTGGCCTTGGTCATCATGGCGCGGGTGTCCTCGTCGGGCTTCACCGACGCGGGTGGCCCAGCCGACTGGTTCTTGATCGCCCTGGTCTACGGCGTGGGCTTTGTCGTGACCACGGTCTTGCTCTACACCCTGATGGGGTGGATGCGCTTGCGACCCGCCCAAGCGTGAACACCCATCAACAAAAAGGCCCCATCCGGGGCCTTTTTGTTGGGTGCCTCAAGGCGTTCAAGCCAAGCGGGGCGCGAGCTCGCCTTTGTCGTAGCGCTTTTGCATGTCTTCCAAGCTGTACACCTTGCTGATTCGGCTGGCCATGCCGGCGCTGCCGAAGGCTTGGTAGCGGTTGGCGCAGATGGCTTGCATGGCTTTGGTGGCTTCTTTGTAGAACTTGCGGGGGTCGAAGTTTTTGCGGTCTTCGGCCAAGTGCTTGCGGATCGCGCCGGTACTGGCCATGCGCAGGTCGGTGTCGATGTTGACCTTGCGCACGCCGTTCTTGATGCCTTCGACGATTTCTTCCACTGGCACGCCATAGGTCACGCCCATGTCGCCGCCGTATTGGTTGATGATGGCCAACCAGTCTTCGGGCACGCTGCTCGAGCCGTGCATGACCAAGTGCACGTTGGGGATGCGCTGGTGGATTTCTTTGACGCGGTCGATGCGCAGCACCTTGCCCGAGGGCTTGCTGGTGAACTTGTACGCGCCGTGGCTGGTGCCGATCGCGATGGCCAAAGCATCGACCTGGGTTTTTTGCACGAAGTCCGCGGCTTCATCGGGGTCGGTGAGCAAGGCCGAGTGATCCAGCACACCTTCGGCGCCGTGGCCATCTTCTTCACCGGCTTTGCCCGTTTCCAAGCTGCCCAAGCAACCGAGTTCGCCTTCGACCGACACGCCGCAGGCGTGGGCCAAGTCGACCACTTGGCGCGTGGTGTTGACGTTGTACTCGTAGCTCGCGGGCGTCTTGCCGTCGGCCAACAAGCTGCCGTCCATCATCACCGAGCTGAAGCCCGACTGGATGGAGCGGCTGCAAATGGCGGGCGTGGCGCCGTGGTCTTGGTGCATGCACACGGGGATGTGCGGATACATCTCGATGGCGGCCGAAATCAGGTGGCGCAAGAAGGGCTCACCGGCGTACGAACGCGCGCCGGCCGAGCCTTGCAAGATCACGGGGCTGTCCACCGCGGCGGCGGCTTGCATGATCGCTTGGACTTGCTCCATGTTGTTGACGTTGAAGGCCGGCAGGCCGTAGCCGTGCTCGGCTGCGTGGTCGAGCAATTGACGCAAGGAAATGAGTGCCATGAAAAACTCCTGTTGAATGTTGAGGGGTTAAAGCGAGCCGGCGCGCTCGGACAAAATGGTGAACGCAGGCAAGGTCTTGCCTTCGAGCACTTCAAGAAAAGCGCCGCCACCGGTGGAGATGTAGCCCACGTCTTTTTCGATACCGTACTTGGCGATCGCCGCCAAGGTGTCGCCACCCCCAGCGATGCTGAATGCGCTGGACTTGGCCACGGCGTCTGCAATCGCTTTGGTGCCGCCTTCAAAGGCTGCGAACTCGAACACACCGACGGGGCCGTTCCACACAATCGTGCCTGCCTTCATCAGTTGTGCGGCCAGCTTGGCTGCGGTCTCAGGGCCGATGTCCAGAATCAGATCGTCGTCGGCCACGTCCGTGGCGCGCTTGACCGTTGCAACTGCATCAGGGCTGAAGGTTTTGGCGGTGACCACATCGGTCGGAATCGGCACCTCGGCACCGCGTGCCTTCATGGCGGCGATCACGGCCGTGGCCTCGCCCAACAAATCGGGCTCGGCCAAGCTCTTGCCGATCTTCAGGCCAGCGGCCAGCATGAAGGTGTTGGCGATGCCACCACCCACGATCAA
>JBFZCK010000096.1:0-4928 GCA_041307965.1 Burkholderiales bacterium
CGGTCACCTTCACGGTGGTGAGTCGGGGCGTGACGTCCACACCCAAAGACTCGGGCGTGACGGTCTCGAGCGGCTTTTTCTTGGCCTTCATGATGTTGGGCAAGGTCACGTAGCGCGGCTCATTCAAGCGCAGGTCGGTGGTGACGATGGCGGGCAGTTGCAAACGAACGGTTTGTGAGCCGCCGTCAACTTCGCGCGTGACGGTGGCGTGGCCATCGGCCAATTCGACCTTGCTGGCGAAGGTGGCTTGCGGGCGCTGGGCCAAGGCGGCCAACATTTGACCAGTTTGATTGGCGTCGTCGTCGATGGCTTGTTTGCCCAGAATCACCAACTGAGGCTGCTCTTTGTCGACCAAGGCCTTGAGCAGTTTGGCCACGGCCAAGGGTTGGAGCTCCGCGTCGGTTTCGACCAGGATGGCGCGGTCCGCACCAATGGCCATGGCCGTGCGCAAGGTTTCTTGGCACTGCGCCACGCCGCACGAGACGGCGATGATTTCGGTGACCACGCCTTTTTCTTTCAGACGAACCGCCTCTTCGACCGCGATTTCATCGAACGGGTTCATGCTCATCTTGACGTTGGCGATGTCCACACCGCTTTGGTCGCTTTTGACGCGGACCTTGACGTTGTAATCCACCACACGTTTGACGGGGACGATGACCTTCATAGAGACTGACTCCTGCTGGGTTGGTTAAGCAATGGTTGTGACGTTTCACGGGCAAGTTTAGAGTCCGGCCCCGTGCAAAGTTGTCTTTTAAACGGCTTTGACTGGCCTATATGGGAAAACCAGAAAAAAGAATGACCGTGCTTTTTTACAAGTTTATAGCACGTTTGGGTGATTGACCGGACTCAAACGTCGGCCAAAACCCGCAGGTGTGCCTCAACGCTGCGCGCCAAGGCGCTGAGGTTGTAGCCACCCTCCAGGCAGCTGACGATGCGGCCTTGGGCGTGCTCGTCGGCCACGGCCTTGATGCGCCGGGTCAACCAAGCGTAGTCGTCTTCCACCAAACCCAGTTGGCCCATGTCGTCTTCGCGGTGTCCGTCAAAGCCCGCGCTGATGAAGACCATCTCGGGCCGGTGCGCCTGCAGGCGCGGCATCCACACCGCATCGACCAACTCGCGTATGGCCGAGCCTTTGGTGTAGGCCAGCACCGGCAAATTCACCAGATTCGGCGCTTGGGCGTGTTCGCCCTCGGGGTAGAAAGGGTGCTGATAGAAGCTGCACATCAAAATGCGCTCATCGCCCACCACGATGTCTTCGGTGCCGTTGCCATGGTGCACATCAAAATCGATGATCGCCACGCGCGACAGGCCGTGGCGCTGCAACGCATACTTGGCCGCCACCGCCACGTTGTTGACGAAACAAAAACCCATGGCTTTGTTGCGCATGGCGTGGTGCCCGGGTGGGCGCACCGCGCAAAAGGCGTTGGCCACTTCACCGGCCATCACCGCATCGGTGGCGTCGATGGCCGCCCCAGCGGCCACGAGCGCCGCATCCCACGTGTGCACATTGATGGCCGTGTCGGCGTCGATTTGCGCCAACGCTGGACCGCCAGCTTGAATGTCTTCGCGCAAAGTGTCGGTCAGACCTCGCAGGGCAGCCAAGTGCAAACGACCGTGGGCCAACTCCAAATCGGCGATGGAGGCGGGTGTGGCGTCGCGACGCTCCAAGGCCAGCTCCAAGCCGCTGATGAGCAGACGGTCCTCGATGGCCGCCAACCGGTGGGCGCTCTCCGGGTGGCCGGGGCCCATGTCGTGTTGCCAACAAAGCGGGTGCGAAAAGTAAGCGGTGGCGTGGCTCATGCGTCAGCGGGGTAGGGTTTGGATCAGCTTAACATGCCCACCCTACAGAGCGCTTCGCTGTCTGACGGGCCATTCGCTACACTCGAACGCAGACATGAACGCCTTGGTCACACCCCCACCGCACGCTCAGCATGACCGTGCCCCATCGCGGCTGGGTCCATGGGCCTGCCTGCTGTGCCTGTCCTGGGCGCTCTTGGCTTGTGCGCCCGCGCACCGCCCAGACAGTGGCGACAGCACCCCAGCGCCCGCGACGGGAAACACCAGCAGCAACACGGACAAGCCCACGGCCCACGGCAGCGCCCTGCCCCCGCGCGGCACCAGCCCCGATTACGGCCAGCGGGATGACGCCATGGCTTGGGCCGACGGTGTGGCCGCGCGCACCGATTTGCCCCGCGACTGGGTGCGCAGCCAGATCGCAGCAGCGAGACGGCAGGCCGCGGTGATCAGGGCTGTGACACCGGCGCCTTCTGGAACGGAAAAAAACTGGGCCACCTACCGCGCGCGCTTCATCGAGCCGGTTCGCACACAGGCGGGCTTGGCCTTTTGGACGCAACACGCCGACACCTTGGCCCGAGCGGAAAAACAGTACGGCGTTCCGGCTTCCTTGATCGTGGGCGTGATCGGGGTGGAGACCTTGTTCGGTCGTCATCTGGGGCAACACCGCGTGATCGACGCCTTGGCCACCTTGGCCTTTGACTTCCCCACCGCACACCCGCGCGAGCCGGTGCGCACGGCGTTCTTTCAGCAAGAGTTGTTGGAACTGCTGCTGCTCAGCCGCGAACAACATCTGGACCTGCAAAGCTTGCGCGGCAGCTACGCCGGCGCCATGGGCTGGCCGCAGTTCATTCCCAGCAGCTGGCGTCGCTACGCGGTGGATTTCGACCGCGATGGCCGCATCGACCTCATCAACAACCCCGTCGATGTGATCGGCTCGGTGGCCAATTACTTCGTGGCTTTTGGTTGGAAGCCCGGCATGCCCACCCACTACCCCGTTCAAGTGATGGCCTCGCCCAAAGACTTGGGCGAACTGTTGGTGCCCGACATCGTGCCCACCTTCGATGTGGGCACCTTCATGTCCAAGGGCGCCGTGGTGAGTGGTGATGCGTTGAGACACCCAGGACCACTGGCGCTGGTGATGTTGGAGAACGGGCTCGCACCGCCCACCCACATCGCTGGCACGCAAAATTTTTTCGTCGTCACACGCTACAACTGGAGCAGCTACTACGCCTTGGCGGTGATCGAGTTGGGTCAGCACATCGAAGCGGCACGACAGCGCCCGGCCAAGCCAACGACCCAACGGCCCGTCAAAGCGAAGACAAAACTGGCTCGATCCTCACGCTCACGCTGAGCGTTTCCTCTCGGCCACACCGTCGTTGAGCTGGGGCGCACGGATGCATTAAGACATCCAGCAAATTCAATCACAGAGCGAAATTCACCCCAAATCGCAGCCGCGCCGACTTATCCCGATTCGAACCGAGTGACCTCATCCAGCCGATGTCCACGCCGTCGCCCGACGGGGTCATGTACAAAATGCCCAGGCTCAACGCACCAAAAGTTTGCTCCATGGCTTGTTGCTCCAAAGCGTAAACGCCACCCACAGGCCCCACATCGGCATAAAAGACACCTTGCGATGTGGCGTTTGAATACCCGCGATTGGCGCTGAGTTTCGCGCTGGTCGTCAATCTGCCACCACCAAGATACATGTCCTTAGAGAGGCTCAGGCCAGCGGAGGCATTCGAGCTTGTAGAACCCATGGATTGGTAACCCAATGCATGGTCGGCAATACCCACTTCTTCGTACCGATTCAATCGAATTTTGGTCACGTCTTCTCGCAAAAACAAAGCCATCCGCCAAGGTTGAAAATCAAATACCTTGCTGACGCCACCAGAAAGAAAAGCACTGCGCCCAGGCCGACTGAAGGTCAAGGTGGCCAAGCCATCGGACAGGGTTCTATCGCCCCTGAAGTGCTGTGAGCCGTATCCCAACAGTCCATCCAACACCCAGCCATCGCCAAAACCCATCAACCCATAACCTGTCAAGGATCTCTGATTTGACTTGACCGTGCCCAAACGTTCGGCAGAAGTGTCCGAGCCATACCCCAGCCCAAAAGCCGCCCCCACAATGGCGCGGGGACCCGCTTTGTAGTCAAGCCCAAAGGTCAAGCCATCCACCCGAATTTTTCGGGCTCTCTCAGGCTGGTCATCGGTACTGAACCAAGCAGCGTCAATCGTTCCGGCCGACCACAAGCTGAAACGCTCCGGGTCACGCTCAATCGAAGGACTTTCACGCACGCCCAATGACCGATCCTCAAATGCTGCCTTGTCATCGCGTGTGACACGTTGATCACCCTGAGCGAAAGGGCTGGGATCTTTTGCAACAACCCGGTGCACAGCGGGTGCCGATGCGGATCCGGACTGACCCAACCCGACCTCGGCGAGTTTGGCCATCAGGGGTTTAAACGGCTCCATCGACGGTATGTGGAGTTGGATCCCAAAATGGTTGGGCCTCAACCTGAAGTCATGCCGAACACCCTCCAAATGATCCGAAATGTTTTGTAACTGTGCTTGTGAAAAAAGCCGTGCTTGTGATCGCTGGGCACCTTGGGTTCGGCCAACCGAAGCGTCTTGGGCTGCAGTGGACAGTGCCACTCGACGGCTCTCGGCGATGTCCACGGGGGCGGCTTCGTCCGGTGCCCCCAGGGACGCTGCTGGCGACTCGTAGGTAAAAAGGGTGTTGGCACCATTGGCACCCCCTGGCGTGGTCACCTCCACGCTGGTGGAACCCGACGCATGAGCAGGTGTCGTGGCGGTGATCGTGGTGGCGTTGAGCACCGTCACATTGGTGGCCGACACACCGCCGATCATGACACCCGTAGCACCCGTCAAGTTCGTGCCTGTGATGGTCACGGCGGTTCCACCCGTCGTGGCTCCACTGTTGGGCGAAATGGACGTGACCGCAGGCGCGGGCGAGCTCAAAACCGAAATCGTCATGCTTTGGCGATCCAGCGCCGGCCCCCAACTGCAGGTGAGTGTGCCAACTGCGAGTCCCATGTCCGCCAAAGTTTTATTCGCATACGTCATGCTTGCCGCAACGTTGATCACATCATTCAAACGAGAGCTTGTCGGAAC
>JBFZCK010000097.1:0-5368 GCA_041307965.1 Burkholderiales bacterium
CCGCCTTCGAGCCAACCGGCGGTGTGCAAGACGAAGTTGACACCCGCCAAGCAGGTGGGCAAGAGCGTGTTGGCCGACTCGCTGGCCGCTTGCGCGTCGGCGATCTTGGAGCCGCACAGGCCGCCACCCGAGCGGAAGGGCACGCCCAAGCGGCGCGCCAAAGCGGCCATGGCGTAGAGCACCAGCGCGGGTTCGGGGGTGCCGAAGGTCGGCGCACCCGATTGCATGGAAATGGACGAGGCGAAGCTGCCCAACACCACCGGCGCACCGGGGCTGACCAACTGCACGAACGCCATGCCCGCCAAGGCTTCGGCCAAGGTTTGGGCGCAGGTGCCCGCCACCGTGACGGGCGACATGGCGCCGGCCAAGATGAAGGGCGTGATGATGGTGGCTTGGTTGGCGCGGGCGTAGACCTTGGCGGCACCGAGCATGGTTTCGTCAAAGGTCATGGGCGAGTTGGCGTTGATCAGGTTGATCACCACCGTTTTGTTCTTGCCCGTGGCCGGATCGATGAAGTCGTTGCCAAACAAGCGGCTGGCCATCTCCACCGTGTCGTGCGCACGGTCTGGGTGGGTGACCGAGCCCATGAAAGGCTTGTCGCTGTACTTCATGTGCGCGTACACCATGTCGAAGTGGCGCTTGTTGACCGGCAAGTCGACCGGTTCACAAATCGTGCCGCCCGAGTGGTGCAAGGAATGCGCGGTGTAAGCCAGTTTCACGAAGTTTTGAAAGTCTTCAATCGTGGCGTAGCGGCGGCCTTTGTCGAGGTCGCGCACAAAGGGGGATCCGTAGGCGGGGGCGAACACGGTGTTGGGGCCACCGATGACCACGTTGCGCTCGGGGTTGCGTGCGTGCTGGGTGAAGACGCGTGGCGCACTGGCTTGCACGATCTGGCGGCACATGCCGCGCGGAAAGCGCACGCGCTCGCCCTGAACGTCGGCGCCGGCGGCTTTGAGGATTTGCAGGGCCTCTGGGTCGTCACGGAAATCGATGCCCACCTCTTCGAGGATGGTGTCGGCGTTGTGTTCGATGATGGCCAGGCCTTCTTCGCTCATCACCTCAAAGCAGGGGATTTGGCGGGTGATGTAGGGCACGGTTTGGCTGCTGCGCGAAGCACGGGCCGCGCGCTTGGCTTCCCGTCCGCCCCCGGCGCGCCGTCCGCGGTGGGCCGAGGCGTCGGTGGAAGAGGTGTCTGGGGTGGCTTCGGTGGTCATGGGCGTGCTCCGGTCATCGCTGGGTGTCAAACGAACGTTGAAATTGAAAATGCAGTATCAACAATGCGGTGGGCGGCGGTTGGTCTGCATGCGACACCACTTTGCACCGTCACGCCATTATCAAAGGCCGGCCAATGACCCCACGCTCTGAGAGCCCAACGGGGGCGTTCGGTTTGTCGTGAATGAAACGGCTGCGGTCGTCTGGTGCACACCCGCGGCGCTGTCGCGGGCCTAGCATCGGGCGGCCAACCACCACCAAAGCAACCATGACAGCCAAAATCATCGACGGCCACGCCGTGGCCCGACACGTCCGACACGAGTGCAGAGAAGCCACCGAGGCGCTCAAACGCCGCGGCGTTCACCCCGGCTTGGCGGTGGTGATCGTGGGCGACAACCCCGCCTCGCAGGTGTATGTGGCCAACAAAATCAAGGCCTGCGAAGAGGTGGGCCTGAAGTCCACCGTGCATGCGTTTGCCGCCGACACGAGCGACAGCGAGATCGAGGCGTGTATCCAGCGCCTCAACGCCGACCCCGCCGTGCACGGCATTTTGGTGCAACTGCCGCTGCCCGCGCACTTTGATGTGCGCCGGGTGCTCGGCGCCATCTCCAGCGACAAGGACGTGGATGGTTTTCACCTCTACAACGTCGGCGGCTTGGTGGTGGGTGATGACACCATCTTCCCACCCTGCACCCCGTTTGGCGTGCAAAAGATGCTGGAGTACGAAAACATCCCCGTCGAGGGTCAAAACGTGGTGGTCGTGGGTGCGAGCAACATCGTGGGCAAACCCATGGCCCTGATGCTGATGCAAAAAGACGCCACGGTGTGCATCTGCCACGCCAAGACGCGCGACTTGGCGCAGTTCACCATCTTGGCCGACATCTGGGTGGTCGCCGCAGGCAAGCCCAACCTGATCTTGCCGCAGATGGTGCGCCGCGGCGCGGTGGTGATCGACGTGGGCATCAACCGCCTGCCCAATGGGCGTTTGGTGGGCGATGTGGATTTTGAGGGCGTGCGGCAAAAAGCCTCTTACATCACCCCTGTGCCGGGTGGGGTTGGCCCAATGACGGTCACAATGTTGGTCCACAACACAGTCCAATCGGCTTCGCGCTTTGCCAACAGCGCGGCCGTCCCTTGAACGATCAGCAGGCTTGATTTCATGACATACGGTTTGGGTATCGACACCGGCGGCACATTCACCGACGCGGTGCTGCTGGATGAAAACAAGCAAGTCGTCGCCACCGCCAAGAGCCTGACGACGCATTTCGATTTGGCGCAAGGCATCGCGGGGGCTTTGGCCCAGTTGCCTCAGGCGCAATTGCTGGCGGTGAACTTGGTGTGCCTGTCCACCACCCTCACCACCAACTCGGTGGTCGAGGGCAAAGGCGCGCCGGTGTGTGTGCTGCTGGCGGGCTACGACGAACGGCAAATCAAGGCCAGCGGTTTGATCGAGCTCTTGGGTCACGACGCCATCGTCTCGCTGGCCGGCGGACACGACGCCGCCGGGCAAGCCCTGTGCCCGCTGGACGAAGCCGCGGCCAAAGCGGCCATCCAAGCCCAAATGGGTCGGGTCAGCGCCTTCGCCATTTCCGGCACCTTCGCGGTGCGCAACCGCGCCCACGAAATGCAGCTGCGCGCTTGGGTGCGCGAGCTGTGCGACAAACCCATCACCTGCGGGCACGAACTGGCCAGCAGCTTGGGCGCACCGCGGCGGGCCCTCACCACCGCGTTGAACGCGCGGATGATCCCTTTTGTGCAACGCATGATCGAATCGGTGCGCGCCACGCTGAGCGAGCGCGGCATCCAAGCGCCGCTGATGGTCGTCAAGGGCGACGGCAGTTTGGTCAACGTGCAAAGCGCTTTGCAGCGCCCGGTCTCCACGGTGCTGTCCGGGCCTGCGGCCAGCGTGCTCGGGGCTTGTGCGCTGGCTGGCACCCAAAACGCCATCATGGCCGACATGGGCGGCACCACCACCGACATCGCGGTGGTTCGGGGCGGCATGCCGGCCTTGAGTGAGGACGGTGCCCTGATCGGCCAATGGCGCCCCATGGTGGAGGCGGTGAAGATTTACGCCATCGGTTTGGGGGGTGACAGCGAAGTCCGCTTCCAAGGTGGTTCGGGCATGACGATCGGCCCGCGCCGCGTGCTGCCCATCAGTTTGCTGGTGCACCAACACCCCGCGCTGTTGGCGGTACTCGAGCGCCAACAAAACGAAACCCCCCACGCCAGCCAAATGCGCTTTGCGGTGCGTTTGCAAAGCGACCCGACCCAGCTCGCACGACTGGCCGACGACGAGCGCATGGCTTGGGACCAACTGGCCCAAGGCCCCTTGGATGTGGAGCGGGCGAACATGGACAACCGCCCACTGGCGCGCGCCGTGGCCCGCCTGGAGCGCAAAGGCATGGCGCTGTACAGCGGCTTCACGCCCAGTGACGCGGCCCACGTCATGAACCTGTGCGGCCATTGGAGCCGCGAGGGTGCGGTTTTGGCGGCGCGCATTTGGGCGCGCCAGATGCGCCACCTCTACGGCTTGGGTAAATGGGTCTTGGGCGATGAGGTGGGGCCGAGCCAGCAGGTGATCGACCAAGTGATCGATGGCATTGCGCAAAAACTCATCGAGGCGGGCCTGAACGACGCCGGGCAGATGAACGAAGCCAACGCGGGCAAGATGTCGACCTTGCTCACCCAAATGGCTTTGCATCGACGTGCCAACCCCGAAGGTCAGGCCGCGCCGGTGTTCCAGATCCAGTTCGCGCCGGGTTTGCCGCTCATCGCCGTGGGCGCGCCCTCGCACAGCTACTACCCCACGGTGGCGCGTGAAATGGGCCTGAACCTGATCAGCCCACCCAACGCCGATGTGGCCAACGCCGTCGGTGCGGTGTTGGGTCAAGTGGTGCAGCGCGTGCACCTGCTGGTGACACAACCCTCGCGCGGTATTTTTCGACTCTTCGGTGTGGATGGCCCGCAAGACTACACGGCGCTGCCCGAGGCCTTTGAGGCCGCGCGACAGGCCTGTGCCGAGATGGCGCGTGCGCAAGCGCTGGCCGCCGGTGGCGACGAGCGTGAGCTCAAGCTCGATTGGATCCACGACGAGAACAGCGTCTCCAACGACATCGATGGTGACGTCTTCTTTGAGGCCCGCGTGGGTGCGGTGGCCACCGCTCGGCCCCAACGCCAGGCCTGAGTCCCCGATGTCGGCCACCGAGTTCCTGTGCGACTTGGATCGACACGGCTTGGTGCTGCGCGGGGTGCTGACGCCCACAGACACCGACGACTGGCCCGAGTTGCCCCGCCCAGGTCCGGCCCGCTTGTGGTTGGTGGGCACGGTAGGCCCAGCCATGTGGGCCCCATTTGCGGCCTCGCCGGAACACCGCGACGGCCAGCCCGATGCGCTGGACCGTTGGAGCCAGCGCATCGCCACGCATTGGGCGCAGCGCTTACACGGCAGGGCACTGTTCCCGTTTGGGGGGCCACCCCATTGGCCGTTTCAGCGTTGGGCCGACCGCGCCGAAGCCCTGACACCCAGCCCGCTGGGGCTGCGTTTGCACCCCGAGCATGGCCTGTGGCACGCCTACCGCTTTGCCTTGGTGCTGCCCCAGCGCATTCCCGCGCCCACGCCTGCCCCGGCCCCGAGCGCCACTGAAGGCGCTTGTGCCACGTGCCCGTCCAAGTGCGTCAAAGCCTGTCCGGTCGGTGCCCACAACCACGGATTTGACCTGCAGCGTTGTGTCGACCACTTGCGCACCCCGGCCGGGCGCAGCTGTTTGGAGCAGGGCTGTCAGGCGCGCGCGGCTTGCCCTGAAGGGGCGGGTTCGGTCTATGGCCCCGCGCAGGCGTCCTTTCACATGCGGGCCTTTGCCGCCCATCACGGGGGCACCAGCGACTGAAGGACCGTGAGCAGCCCCAGACTGCCGCATTTCCACAAACCGCTGTCGCAAATGGATGCCTCGGCGCTGGGGCACTGAATACACTTTGTGTCAACGGGGGTGCAAGGGCCAGGCTTGAGCTTGCCTTGGCCATCCACCCCAAACCCATATTTCACAGGAGCGAGCCCAAATGGCCAAATTTCCCGAACGTGCCCGAGTCGTCATCATTGGACAGGGGGGCATCGTGGGTGCCTCGGTGGCACACCACCTGATCGAGCGGGGTTGGGACA
>JBFZCK010000098.1:0-3879 GCA_041307965.1 Burkholderiales bacterium
TGTTCAAGCAGGTGGGCATTTACAGCAGCGTGGGCCAGCGCTACGCGCCCGAAGACATCGGCTCGGTGCTGAGCTACCGCGAAGCCACCGACGGCCAGATTCTGGAAGAAGGCATCAGCGAAGCCGGGGCCATCGCCAGTTGGACGGCAGCGGCCACCAGCTACAGCGTGCACGGCCTGGCCATGCTGCCCTTCTACATTTATTACTCGATGTTCGGCTTCCAGCGCGTGGGCGACGCCATCTGGGCGGCGGCCGACCAGCGGGCACGCGGCTTTTTGCTCGGCGCCACTTCAGGCCGCACCACCTTGGGCGGCGAGGGCCTGCAACACCAGGACGGCAGCAGCCATTTGGTGGCGGCCACCATCCCCAACTGCAAGGCCTACGACCCGGCGTTTGCGGGCGAGTTGGCCGTGATTTTGGACGCGGGCATGCGCGAGATGGTCGAACAGCAAGTCGATGTGTTTTATTACGTGACCCTGATGAACGAGAACTACGCACAGCCCGATTTGCCCGCGGGCGTCGAGGCCGATGTGCTGCGCGGGGGCTACCGATTTGGCGTGTACGGACCGAGCGATGCGGCCCAGCGCGTGACCTTGCTCGGCTCCGGCGCGATCCTGACCGAAGTGGTCAAAGCCGCGCAGCAACTGGCCGCGCAAGGCGTGGGCGTGGCAGTGCTGAGCATCACCAGCTGGAGCGAACTGGCCCGCGACGGCATGGCGCAAGAAGCCAGTGGGGCTGTGGGCGCAGGGCATCTGGCGCAACTGCTGAGCGCCACCCAAGGCCCCATCATCGCCGCCACCGACTACGTGCGCGCCGTGCCCGAGAGCGTGCGAGCCTTCGTGCCTGAGGGCCGCCGCTACACCACGCTGGGCACCGACGGCTTTGGCCGCAGCGACACGCGGGCCGCGCTGCGCCGCTTCTTCGCAGTGGACGCCCAGAGCATCGCGCAAGCGGCGCTCTCAGCGCTGAAGTGATGGCTCAACGCGGTGCGCTGAGGGTGACGCACAAGCCCCCCTGAGGGCGGTTGGTCAAGACCAAGCCCCCGCCCAACGCGGTCATGAGGTTCAGCGCAATCGACAAGCCCAAGCCCGTGCCCCCGGTTTGTCGGTTGCGCGAGCTTTCTTGGCGCACAAACGGCTGCAACACCGTTTGCAAGTCGGACTCGGGCAAGCCCGGTCCTTCGTCTTCCACAACGATGCACCAGTGCCCGAGCCGATTGGGGTCTTGGCAAAACAGCGTGACCGTGGCGCGCTGGCCGTAGGTGATGGCGTTGTGCACCACATTACCCAACACGCGGCGCAACGCGGCCACGTCGGTGTTGACCAAACAGTCGCTGTCGGCGCCCTGCACTTGCACCGCCCAGCCCAAGTCTTCCCATTCGCTGAGCTGGGTTTGCAACAGCTGGTTCAGGTGCACCGGCAGGCGCTGCGGCTGCGCATGCCAGCTGCGGGCCAACGCCAGTCCGTCTTGCACCAGATCCTGCATTTCGCTCAGGTCGGCTTGCATGCGCTGACGCAGGGCCTCGTCGGTGACCCATTCGGTTTTGAGGCGCAAGCGCGTGAGCGGTGTTTGTAGGTCGTGGGCAATCGCGGCGAGCACCTGCGTTTGCTGCGCCATGTGGCGTTGCAGTTGCTGTTGCATGTGGTTGAAGGCTTGCGCGGCTTGGCGCACTTCGGTGGGCCCCCTGTCGGGCAGGGGTTCACGGTTGGGGTGGGCAGCCAAGTCCAAAGCGGCTTGTGTCATGCGCTTGAGCGGGCGCGTGGCGTAGACCACCGCCAGCCAAGTCAACAGCGCCAGACCCACCAACACGGTCAGCGCCACCAACCCCCAAGGGGTGTTGCCGCTCGGCCCGGACAGGCCCACGGCCGTTGGGGCTGGCCACCGAGCGGGCAAACGTGCGTAAGCGGTGGTGCCGTCGGCCAAACGCAAGGACACCCAGGTTTGCGCGCGTACCCGCGGGCTGTGGTGCTCCTCTTCCTCGTCGTCGCGATCACGAACTGCCACGAGGTGTTGCACCTGAGGCTGGCGCTGCAAAAGCTCCTGTGACAAGTCGCGGGCGAAGGCGCGCAGGTGGGGTGGCAGGGGTGTGGCGCTAGCCGCCCAAGCCTCGGGCGGGTCGAGCCGCCAGCGCGCACGGCGCTGGCGCGCATCGTCCACCCAGCGCTCGCGCTGATCCGGGCTGAGCGTGTCCAACCAGTCGGCCGAAGCCGCCAGCTCTTGTGTCACCTTGGCATGGAACACGACTTGCCCGCGCACCATGCGCTCATCCAATGCCAACCAGGCGGCGGCGGCCAGCACCAAGGCCAAGCCCATCAACCACACCCACAACAAACGGGCGAACAGGCTTTGTGGCCAGAGTTTTTTCAACACGTCTCTCATTCGGCCAGCACCTCGGTGGCCAGCACGTAGCCTTCGCTGCGCACGGTTTTGATCAGCCCCAAACTGCGCGCTGGCTCGCCCAAACGCAGCCGCAATCGGCTGATGAGCAGGTCGATGGAACGGTCAAAGGCATCGGCCGCGCGGCCTTGGGTGAGTTCGAGCAACTGGTCACGCGAGAGCACCTTGTTGGCGTGTTGGAGCAAGACCTGCAGCAAACGGTACTCGCCGGAGGTCAGCACCAAGAGCACGCCCTCGGGGCTGCGCACCTGACGCGCGACCGTGTCCAGCGTGTAGCCCGAAAACCGCCATCGGCTGGGGCTGTGGGCGGTTTGCAAATTCGCAGGCAAAGCACGGGAGCGGCGCAGGATGGCGCGGATACGGGCCAACAATTCGCGCGGCACAAAGGGCTTGCCCAAGTAATCATCGGCGCCCATCTCCAACCCCAAGATGCGGTCGGTGTCATCGGTGCGGGCCGTGAGCATGAGGATGGGCAAGGCACTGTGAGCGCCACCCTGGGCACGCAAGTCCCGGCAAATCGTCAGGCCATCTTCGCCGGGCATCATCACATCGAGCACCACCAGGTCCACGCGCTGCGACTGCAGCAGTTGGCGCATCTCTCGGCCGCTGGCGGCCGTGCTGCACTGGAGCCCGTTTTGCTCTAGGTACTGTGCCGTCAGCTGACGGATCTCGGGGTCGTCATCGACCAACAAGACGTGGTCTGTGGTGGGTGTCATGGTCCCATCATACGAGCCCGGTTCGGTATTTTTGTATCAAAACATGTCTGCACCCTGTGCAGACACATGCGCTTGCAAAAAGCACCCACACAGACACTTGTTTTGGCCTCTCACAACGTTCAATAGAGCCATCTGACGCCCGTCAGAGACCGCCCAAAGCGGATTCACACCTTCAAGGAGTCTGAAATGAACAAACGAATGATCTGGATTTTGTCGGCTGCGTTGCTCAGCGGCGTGAGTGTGGCGGCCATCGCCTCAAACCACGGCATGGAACGCCACGAAGGCCAGCGCAGCCACGGTAAACACGCCGGCGTCAAAGGCACCGAAGCTCAGCTCGCCCGACTCGAATCGGCATTGAAACTAGAAGATGCTCAGCGCCCGGCATGGCAAGCTTTCGCCAAAGACATCCAAGCCGTGGCCCAAGCCCGCGAGCAACAGCGCCAAAGCATGCGCCAAGCCATGAAGGAACAACAGGGCAAGGCCGGCGCCACCGAGCGCTTGGACGCCATGGGACAGATGATGCAAGCGCAACAAGCGCATTTGGCCACCCTGAAACAAGCCACTCAAACCCTGATGGCGCAGCTCAAGCCCGCACAACAAGCGGTGTTCAACGTCGAAGCGGCGGGCTTGATGGGCGGTGGTCACGCCGCTGGCAAAGGGCGCTCCGGCGGTGATCATGACCGTGGTGCTTGTAAAGGCTGATGCAGCTTCGCGGTGGCTGTCGCTCAATCGCCCAGCCACCGCGCTTGGTAGCGCCCATCGGGGT
>JBFZCK010000099.1:0-4321 GCA_041307965.1 Burkholderiales bacterium
GAGCGCACCGAGATGTCGGCGGTGTACTCCAGTTTTCGCGATTTCTCGGGCATCGTCTCACCCGCCTTGGCTTGGGTGGTGCTCCAATTCAGCCCGGTGGCGGGGGTGTTTGCCATGGGCGGTGTGTGTTTGCTCTTGGGCTGGGTGATCGCGGCGAACCTGCACCCACAGCTGGGCCTGCCCGCGCCCCTTCGTGCGCACAAACGGCGCGGTCGCCGGCCAATCGATCCAAGATGAACCCACGTCAAGGTTTTTGGCTCGGCGTGTGGCTGCTGTTGTTGGCCGCGCTGTCCTGGAGCACCGCGGGTTTGTTTCCGCGACTGGTGAGCACGGACATGGCCACGACCTTGTTCTGGCGCTCCTTGCTGGGCGGGCTCACCGTGTTGGGCTTCTACCTGGTGTTCGATCGCCGGCCCCATCGTGCGGCTTGGTGGCGTTTGTCTTCGGTTGAGTGGGGCTTTTCCTTGCTCACCGCCATCGCGATGATCAGCTTCGTCTCAGCGTTTTACTTTGCGTCGGTGGCCGACGTCACCTTCATCTATGGCGCGTTCCCCATCATCACCTTGGTCTTGTCGGCGGTTCTGCTCAACACCGGCATCGCGCGCATGGACGTGGTGTGTGCTTTGGGGGTGGCGCTCGGCGTGGTGATGATCTTGCAGGGGCAAACCTCGCTGGACAACGCCTGGGGTTCTTTGCTGAGCTTGCTGGCCGTGCTGATGTTTGCACTCGAGACCGTCGGGGCCCAGCGCTTCCCACAAACCAACATGGTGAAGGTCACCTACGCCGGTGGCCTCATGGCCGCACTCATGGTGCTGCCCTTCACCCAGTTCTCGGGCACCAGCGGCCAAGACCTGGCTTGGCTGTGGCTGTACGGCTTTTTGAACATCGGTGTGGGCTTTGGTTGTTTTTTGTTGGGTGTTCGACGCGTGAAGACCGTGTTGGCTTCGCTCATCTGCATGGTCGAAATTCCCTTGGCCCCTTTATGGGCCTTCGCGGTGTTCGATGAAAACGTCTCTCGCAACAGCCTGCTGGGGGGATCGGTGATTGTCTCGACGGTGCTGGCCCATTTGGCGTGGTCCGCTTGGCGCAGAACCGGCTCCAGCGCCGCCCATTGACGCACGCGCCGTGGCTACTGCAAGCGTCGCTCGATCGCTTCTTCAAACTCTCGGCTGAACACGAGCCGATCGCCCTCATAGGCCTCGATGCTGCCCCAGACTTGCCAGTGGGTGGCGGTGGCGCTCAAACGACCCCGGGTTTCGGTTCGCGTGGACCACTCGCCGCGGCTCAAGGACTCGGTCCAGTGTGTGTGCATCACGGCCGACAAGGGGTCGTCGGGCCGGATGCGGTAATCCTCTCGCCCCACCGAGTGCACCACCATGCCGTGTGGCAAGAGCACCTGCTCACCAAAGTCGTCGACGATTTCCAATCGGGTCTCGCCACTCAGCGGGTCCACCGTGGTCTCGCGGCGATGCCCACCCGGCCGAGTCTCCTGCATCGCCAACGGGGCCGCGGCCTGCGGCGCCTGCCACTGCGGTGCCACTTCGTCGGGCTGCTGGCTTCGAACGGGCACCGCGATGCTCGAGGCGGCCGTGAACACGGTGAGTGTCACCGGCTCGGGCGCGGGCCACATGAGGGGGAAATAGCTGGTCGACATCGACACCCGCAAACGGTGTCCTTGGGGCAAGCGCCAAGCGATGTCGTCGAGCTTGATCTGCATGCGGTAACGCTGGCCCGGCACCAGGGGCGTGGGGTGTTCACGGGAATCCCGCATGCACAGGTTTTGCAGGTGGTAGGTGATGCGCGAGACTTCGCCGCTGGGCCAGACGTCGTTGAGCCGCACGGCGATGTGCGCCACGGGCCGGTCGACGGAAAAACACAAGTCCAGCATCGGCTGCCCCACCACGTCGATGTCCTCGGTCAGCACGGGCGAATCGAAACACAGCGATTGGGCATCGTCGGCGCGTTGATCACCCGGGAACTCAGGGCCCATCCAAATGACGCAGTATTCACCGCCATCAAAACCGGTGGTCTGCTGGGAACAGATCCGCTGGGCTTGCTCGGCGCCGGGTTCCAGCGCCAAGGTGTGTGCGGGGTTGAGGTACCAACGTTCATGGCCCATGGGGGTCTGCCCCCAGACGGCTTGCCCCACCCAGCGCCCGGGGATGTGCTCGGGAAACGAGGCGGGCGGGTAAGCGTCCATGACGTAAATGCGGTGGTCGGGCTCGTCCATGACACCGGTCTCGATGCCTTTGAGGTGTTGGTCCCACCAGCGCAACATCTCTTGCAAAAACCCGATGCGCGGCCCCGGTGCGGCGAAGTGCGGGTATTTGTGCGCCCACGGCCCAATGATGGCTTTGCGCGGGCAGTGCAACTGCTGCATCAAGCGCGGCACGGCATTGGAGTAGGCGTCGTTCCACCCGCCCACAGCCAACACCGCGGCTTGAATCGCGCCCGGGTCTTCACACACGGAGCCGTGCCGCCAATAGGCGTCGCGGTGCGGGTGTTTGAGCCACTCTTGAATCAGGAAAGGTTCATGGGCCAAACGTGCCAGCCACATCTCGCGCCAACGATCCCCCACGATCAGGGGGTCGGGCGGCCGAGAAGAATAAGCGAGCATGGTGGCGGCCCAGCCCATGTTCTCGTTGAGCAGCGTGCCGCCCTTGTAATGAATGTCGTCCTCGTAGCGGTCATCGGTGGAACACAGCGTCACGATGGCGGCCAAGGCCGGCGGGCGCAAGGCCGCGACCTGCAAGGCATTGAAGCCGCCCCAAGAAATACCGAACATGCCCACTTTGCCGCTGCACCAAGGCTGCTGTGACAACCACGCGATGACCTCCAGCGCATCCTCGAGTTCTTGGGCCGTGTATTCGTCGTCCATCAGGCCATCGCTGTCGCCGTTGCCGCGGATGTCCACCCGCACACAGGCGTAGCCGTGGCCCGCCAAATACGGGTGTGTCAGGGCATCGCGCACCACCGTGCCGTCGCGTTTGCGGTAGGGCAAATACTCCAGCAGGGCCGGCACCGGATGATCGGTCGCATCGGTGGGCAACCACAGGCGCATGGCCAGCCGCGTACCGTCCGACAAGGTCAAGAAACGGTTTTCAATCTCTTGGACTTCACGCGGGAAGGTGTGCAGGGTCTGCACCGGTTGAAGGTTCATGTTGTCCGTTATACACGCGGGACAGGCCGTGCGCACAGCGCTGTGCGCGACCCAAAATATTCAAAAAACGTCATTCAAGGGCGTCTCAACAAAAACCCGCAATCCCAGTGTTTATGCCGTTTGCGCGCCGGTGTGGCTTACCTTATGATCATCTCGAATGCGACCATTCGGCCGTTGATTTCACACGCCACCATGCAACACGCACCCGCCTCCAAGGACTGGACCTGGCTCCACCCGCTCTTGACGAAACACCAAGGACAAGCCGGTGGTTTGTTGCCTTTGCTGCACGACATCCAAGACCTCCAGGGCTTTGTGCCCGCCGATGCCGTGCCCCTCATCGCCCAAGCCATGAACCTCTCGCGCGCCGAAGTGCACGGCGTCATCAGCTACTACCACCACTTTCGCACCGAAGCCCCGGGTCAACACGTGGTGCAAATTTGCCGGGCCGAGGCTTGCCAAGCCTGTGGCAGCGAAGCGCTCATGGCCCAAGCCCAAACCAGCCTCGGTTGCGCCGAGCACGAGACCAGCGCCGATGGGCGCTTCACCTTGGAGTCGGTGTACTGCTTGGGCCTGTGTGCGTCCTCACCCGCGGTGCAAATCGGCGATCGCCTGCACGCCCGAATGGACCCGGCCAAACTCAAACAGCTGTTGGCCGTGGCCGGAGGTCAGTCATGAGCGTGCGTGTTTTTATTCCCTGCGATTCCGCCGCATTGGCCGTGGGCGCCGACGAAGTGGCACAAGCCCTACAAAAACAGGCCGCCGCGCGTGGGCTGGTCCTGGACGTGCAGCGCAACAGCTCGCGTGGTCTGTTTTGGTTGGAGCCCTTGTTGGAGGTGCAAACCGAGCAAGGCCGCATCGCCTATGGCCCCGTGACCCCCGAAGACATCCCATCCCTCTTGGCCGCCGATGTGCTGCAAGGGGGCGCACACCCCTTGTGTTTGGGTCCCACCGAACAGATCCCGTTTTTGGCTAAACAGCAGCGCCTGACGTTTGCGCGCATGGGCGTCACGCGCCCACTGTCGTTGGAGGACTACGCCGCTCACGGCGGCTGGCAAGGCTTGCAGCAAGCGCTGTCGCTGTCCAGCGAAGCGGTGGTTCAAACCGTGCTGGACTCGGGCTTGCGGGGCCGCGGTGGCGCGGCCTTTCCGGCCGGCATCAAAT
>JBFZCK010000100.1:0-2633 GCA_041307965.1 Burkholderiales bacterium
ACGATGGACTTCAAAGGCAGTTGTTTGCCACCGCGCACTTGGTGGTCGGCGGTGATCACGGCCACAGCGCCGGTGTCTTCGATGCGGTCGCGCAGCGACTGTGCCGAGAAACCACCGAACACCACCGAGTGGGTGGCGCCGATACGGGCGCAGGCCTGCATGGCGGCCACGCCGTCGATGGACATGGAGATGTAGATGACCACGCGGTCACCTTTTTTGATGCCCAGGCTCTTCAAAGCGTTGGCGTATTGGCAGGTCTTGGCCAGCAATTGGCTGTAGGTGACCTTGGTCACTTCGCCGCCGTCGGCTTCAAAAATGATGGCGGTCTTGTCGCCCAAGCCTTTTTCAACGTTGCGGTCCAAGCAGTTGTAGGACACGTTCAAGGTGCCGTCTTCGAACCACTTGAAGAAAGGCGCGTTCGACTCGTCAAGCACCTTGGTGAAGGGGGTTTTCCAAGTGATCAGTTCTTTGGCCAGACGGCCCCAGAAACCTTGGTAATCGGTTTCGGCTTCTTTGCACAGGGCCTGGTAGGCGGGCATGCCGCTGACATGGGCGTTTTTCACAAACGCTTCGCTGGGCTGATAAACGGCAGTGTTGCTCACGGGAAGTCTCCTTATAGACGGAACGGGTTATGTATCAACATCCTCGAATGTCGTTTGCCCCTCTTACAAAGCACTGACTGAGCTGCGCCCTAAAATCAGGGGCAGACCAACCCAGGCTTTGCCTTGGCCCGTTTTTCCTAGGACCGCCCCATGACCACCCTCATCAAACAAGACGACCTGATCGAATCCGTTGCCGCCGCCCTGCAGTACATCAGCTACTACCACCCGGCCGACTTCATTTCTCACTTGGCCAGCGCCTACGAGCGCGAGCAAAGCCCGGCCGCCAAAGACGCGATTGCGCAGATCCTGACCAACAGCAAGATGAGTGCTTTTGGACACCGTCCGATTTGCCAAGACACCGGCATCGTGAACGTCTTCTTGGAAGTGGGCATGGACGTGAAGTTCGACAGCTTCACCGGCAGCTTGGAAGACGCCATCAACGAAGGTGTGCGCCGGGGCTACAACCAGTCGGACAACATGCTGCGCGCCTCGGTGGTCTCGGACCCGCACTTCAACCGCAAAAACACCAAGGACAACACGCCCGCCGTGATCTTCACCAAGATCGTGCCCGGCCACCATGTGCACGTGACCGTGGCGGCCAAAGGCGGCGGCAGCGAAAACAAGTCCAAGATGATCATGCTCAACCCCGGTGACAGCATCGTCGACTGGGTGCTCAAAACGGTGCCCACCATGGGCGCGGGCTGGTGCCCACCCGGCATGCTCGGCATCGGCATTGGCGGCACCGCCGAAAAAGCCGTGCTCTTGGCCAAAGAAAGCCTGATGGACGACTTGGACATGTACCAGTTGCTCGAAAAATCCAGCAAAGGCGAGAAGCTCGACCAAGTTGAAGAGATGCGCCTGGAGCTGTACCACAAGGTCAACGCTTTGGGCATTGGCGCACAGGGCTTGGGCGGACTGACCACCGTGCTGGACGTCAAGATCAAGATGTACCCCACCCACGCGGCCAGCAAGCCCGTGGCGATGATCCCCAACTGCGCGGCCACGCGCCACGCGCACTTCGTGCTCGATGGCTCCGGCCCCACGTATTTGGAAGCGCCTTCGCTGGACCTCTGGCCCAACGTCAACTGGACGGCCGACACCGAAAAAAGCCAGCGCGTGGACCTCAACAACCTGACGCCCGAGCAGGTTGCGGCTTGGAAGCCAGGCCAAACGCTTTTGCTCAACGGCAAGATGCTCACCGGCCGTGACGCCGCGCACAAACGCATCCAGGACATGTTGGCCAAAGGCGAGAAGCTGCCCGTGGACTTCACCAACCGCGTGATCTATTACGTGGGCCCGGTCGACCCCGTGGGCGACGAGGCCGTGGGCCCCGCAGGCCCGACCACCGCCACCCGCATGGACGGCTTCACCGAGATGATGCTGGCCCAAACCGGCCTGATCGCCATGATCGGCAAGGCCGAGCGCGGCCCGGTCGCCATCGAAGCCATCAAGAAGCACAAGAGCGCTTACCTGATGGCCGTGGGCGGTGCAGCCTACCTCGTGTCCAAAGCCATCAAACACGCCAAGGTCGTGGGCTTTGCCGACATGGGCATGGAAGCGATCTACGAGTTCGACGTGGTCGACATGCCCGTCACGGTGGCGGTCGATGCGGGCGGCACCAGCGCCCACATCACCGGCCCCGCCGAATGGCAAAAGCGCATCGCCACCGGTGAATTCAAAGGCATCGGCGTCAACGCCGGCTGAACGTGAACGCGCCCATCGGTGTTTTTGACAGTGGCATGGGTGGCCTGAGCGTCTTGCCGGCGCTGCGGGCCACCTTACCCCACGAGCACCTGCTGTATTGGGCCGACAGCGCGCACGCCCCCTACGGCGAAAAAGGCGACGACTTCGTGCGCCTGCGCAGCTTGGCCATCACCGAACACTTGGTGAATGTGCACGGCATCAAAGCGCTGGTCGTGGCCTGCAACACCGCCACCGCCGCCACCATCGCCGCCTTGCGCAGCACCTACCCGCAGCTGCCCATCGTGGGTTTGGAGCCCGCCCTCAAGCCCGCCGCGCAACTCACGCGCA
>JBFZCK010000101.1:0-5511 GCA_041307965.1 Burkholderiales bacterium
TGGTGACGCTGCCGTTGATGATGGGACCGTTGGGGATGAAGACGGTTTTGTTGTCCGCCGTCAGCAGCACGGTGTTGAGGATTTGAATGGCCTGCACGGTGCCGCTTTGGCCCTGCATTTCAACGAAGTCACCGACCTTGTAGGGTTTGAAGACGATCATCAACACGCCGCCGGCGAAGTTGGAGAGGCTGTCGCGCAAAGCCAAGCCAATGGCCAAACCGGCCGCACCCAAGACCGCGATGAACGAGGTGGTGGCCACACCGAGCATGCTGGCCACCGTGATGAGCACCAGCACCTTGAGCACCAAACTGGTGACACTTTTGAGGAATCGGCGCAGCGTGACCTCGACATCCAAGCGCTTCATGTGCTCGTCCATCCGTCGGGCGATCCAGCCAGTCAGCCACAAACCCGCCACCAAGGTGACCACCGCCAAACTGATGCGGCTGCCATAAGTGACAAAAATGTCTAGAAAGAAATCTGCGTTGAAGCGGGACCAATCCATGCGGCACTCCTAAAATAGACCAATGCCCTATTGTCCCTTGTCATGATGACTGTTCCATTGATTCAACGCATACGCTGGTGGTGTTTGTTTTTGGCATTCGCTGGCTCCACCTTGGCCACCACCGCCCACGCCCAGCGCGCGGGCACCTTCAAATCGGTCGAAGGCTTGGTGTGGATCGAAAGACAGGACAAGTACGTCCATCCCCAACGGGGCGACGGTTGGCTACCGGGCGACCGATTGCACACGGGCACCAACGGCTCGGCTGTGCTCAACTTGCGCGACGGTACCCTGCTCACCTTGGCGCACGGCGTGCAACTCGAATTCGACCGGCTCGAACTCAGCGAGGGCGTTCAACGAGAGGGCTTTGTGTTGCGTTTGATGCAAGGCACGATGCGCACGATCAGCGGTGTGCTCACGCAAATCAACCACCAGCTGTTCCAGTTGGAGACGCCCAGCGCCGTGATGGGTGTTCGTGGCACCGACTTCATCACCCGCACAGCCCCCCCGTGGTGGCCTTGGCCACGCACCCGCGTGACCTTGTTGCCCGACAGCCAGGCAGCGCCCAGCGCCGTGGTGATGCAAGTGGGCGAAACCTCGCAAGCCATCGACCAGCCTTACCAGACCGCCACCGCCACCACCGATGGCGAAACCCAGACCGGGCAAACCTCGGCTTGGGTGTTGCGCTGGCTGGGTGAAGACCTGTGGTCTGCCCAGGTGCCCCCGGCCGAGCGCCTGAACCTCTATTTTGAGGCGGGTGGCGTGGCCCTCACCGCAACGTCGTTGGGGGAGTTCCAAGCCTTTTTGTCTCGCTTCAAAGGCCGCAGCGACGTGGATTTCATGGTCATCGGACACACCGACCGCATGGGTGAGGCCACGGCCAACGAGGCCTTGTCCTTGAAACGTGCGCAGTCCGTTGGCGAGTCTTTGAACCAACAAGGCTTTGCGCCCGACCGCACCCAAGCCTTTGGCATGGGCGAGCGCCGACCCCTCAAACCCACCGACGACGAAGTGGCCGAAGCGCTCAATCGGCGCGTGGAACTCGTGGCGCGATGAGCCTACGCCCGTTGTTCGCCGACGATGCGCTGTTGGTGTTCGACAAACCCGCCGGGCTCTTGTGTGTGCCCGGCCGTGGTGAAGACAAACAAGACTGTTTGATTGCCCGGGTGCAAACCCAGTGGCCCGAGGCGCTGACCGTGCACCGCTTGGACATGGCCACCTCGGGCTTGGTGGTCATGGGGCGTGGCCCAGCCGCGCAGCGCCGCTTGAGCGAAGCGTTCGAGCAGCGTTTGACCGACAAGCGCTACACCGCGGTGGTGCACGGCGATGTGCGCGCGAGCACTGGCGCTGAGCAGGGTGTCATCGAAGCCCCGCTGATCATCGACTGGCCCAACCGCCCACGCAGCAAGGTCTGCGCAGACACCGGCAAACCCAGCACCACCCATTGGCGCATCGTGTCGCAAGCGGACAGCGCGCACGGGCCTGTGACGCGCTTGGCCTTACAGCCCATCACGGGGCGCACCCACCAACTGCGCGTGCACCTGCTGCACATCGGTCACCCCATCGTGGGCGACGCGCTCTACGCGCCCGACCCCACACACAGCGCGCGTTTGCTCTTGCACGCACAATCACTTTCACTGCCTCACCCCAGCACCGGGCAAGCCTTGCACTTTGAGAGCCCGTGCCCGTTTTAAGGAATGTCCATGCCCCAACACCTGTTCATCATCACCGGCGCTTCGCGCGGCATGGGCTTGGCCTTGGCGCAGGCTTTGCTCAGCCCCAACCACCGCGTGCTGGGCATTTCTCGCCAAAGCAACGACGCCCTCAAAGCCGCCGCGCAAGCGCAAGCCGCCTCACTCACGCAATGGACCTTGGACCTGGCCGATGCCGAAGCCGCCGCTCAAGCGCTGCAGGTGTGGCTCAGCGGTTTGAAGCCCGAGGACATCGCCTCGGCCACCTTGATCAACAACGCCGGTGTGATTCCCACCATCGCCCCACTCTCGGGCAGCCAACCCAGCGAGGTGGCGCGGGCCTTGCGCGTGGGTTTGGAAGCCCCCATGCTGCTGACGCACGCGTTTTTGAACGCCACCTTGGGCTGGGTCAACGCGGGTTGGCGCGGGCCACGCAAGGTGCTCAACATTTCATCGGGCTTGGGCCGCCGACCCATGGCCTCACAAGCGCCGTATTGCGCGGCCAAGGCCGGCATGGACCACTTCAGCCGCTGCGTGGCGCTGGACGAGGCGCAGCACGAACACGGTGCGCGCATCGTGTCTCTGGCACCAGGGGTGATCGACACCGACATGCAGGTGCACCTGCGCGGCGCCGATGCGGCCCAGTTCCCCGACCGCTCGCGCTTCGTGTCGCTGCACACCGATGGCGTGCTCAGCAGCTGCGATGACGCGGCCGCAGGCCTCGTGCGCTACCTGAATCAAGCCGACTTTGGCCAAACCGTCGTCGATGACTTGCGCCACTGATCGCCGCCGCGCGCTGCAGTGGCTCGGCGCCGCGGCCCTGCCCGGGGCGGCGCTGGCCAACACGGGCGAGCGTGAATTTTGGCGCCGCGCCCAAGCCGGCGGATGCGTGATGCTGATGCGCCACGCCGCCACCGAGTCCGGCATTGGCGACCCGCCCGAATTCCGATTGGGCGATTGCTCCACCCAACGCAACTTGAGCGCCGAAGGCCGTGCGTTTTCGGTTGAATTGGGTCGGCGCATGGCCGCACAAGGCGTTCGACTGGACGCCGTGCTCAGCAGCGCCTGGTGCCGATGCGTGGACACCGCACGTTGGGCTTTTGACGCCCATCCCCAACTCAACACACGCGCCGAGGTCTGGCCCGCCCTGAATTCTTTTTTTCAGGGCCAAGGCGACGAAAGCACCCAAACCGCAGCGGTGCTGGCCCGCCTGCGCACGACCTCGCCTCGCAACACCCTGTTGGTGACCCACCAAGTCAACATCAGTGCCTTGACCGGTCAGGGCACGGCCATGGGCGAGGTCTTGTTGTGTCGCTGGCCCACTCAGGCACAGCGCCTGCAGGTGCTGGCCAGCTTGAGGCCCTGAGATTGGCAGTTCCACGTCAGGCAGCGGGCCTAGGATGGGTTAAACGGTTCATTTTTATTTACCCCTAGGAGCGAGACATGAGCAGAGAAGTTGTTGTGGTCAGCGCGGTTCGCACCGCCATCGGCACGTTTGGCGGCAGCCTCAAAGACACCCCACCCACCGAACTCGCCGCGCTCGTCGTGCGCGAGGCCTTGGCCCGCGCCAGCACCGAAGGCAAAGACGTGGGCCATGTGGTGTTTGGCCATGTGGTCAACACCGAACCCAAAGACATGTATTTGTCGCGCGTGGCGGCCATCAACGGCGGCTGCGCCCATACCACCCCGGCCTACAACGTCAACCGCTTGTGCGGCTCGGGCTTGCAAGCCATCGTCAACGCCAGCCAGAGCATCTTGCTGGGCGACTGCGACGTGGCCATCGGCGGCGGTGCGGAGAACATGAGCCGCGCCCCGTACGCCAGCTTGGCCACTCGCTTTGGCGCGCGCATGGGCGACACCAAAATGATCGACATGATGGTCGGCGCTTTGCACGACCCCTTCCACAACATCCACATGGGCGTGACCGCCGAGAACGTGGCCGCGCAGTTCAACATCAGCCGCGAGATGCAAGACGCTTGCGCGGTCGAGAGCCACAACCGCGCCCAACGCGCGATTGAGGCCGGTTACTTCAAAGACCAAATCGTGCCGGTCATGCTCAAGAGCCGCAAAGGCGAAGTGGCCTACGAAGTCGACGAACACTACCGCCCCAACTGCACGCTTGAGGACATGACCAAGCTCAAGCCGGTCTTCATCAAAGAAAACGGCACCGTCACCGCCGGCAACGCCTCGGGCATCAACGACGCGGCCGCGGCCGTGGTGCTGATGGAAGCCGGCGCGGCCAAAGCGCGTGGCGCCAAGCCGCTGGCGCGTTTGGTGGGTTACGCCCACACCGGCTTGGACCCCAAGATCATGGGCGTGGGCCCGATCTCGGCCACCCAAGCCGTGCTCAAGCGCACCGGCCTGACGGTCAACGACTTGGACGTGATCGAAGCCAACGAAGCGTTTGCCGCCCAAGCTTGTGCCGTGAGCCAAGAATTGAAATTCGACCCCGCCAAGGTCAACCCCAACGGCTCGGGCATTTCGCTGGGCCACCCCATCGGTGCCACTGGCGCGCTCATCACGGTCAAGGCCGTGCACGAGCTGCACCGCATCGGCGGGCGTTACGCGCTGGTGACGATGTGCATCGGCGGCGGCCAAGGCATCGCCGCGATCTTCGAGCGCTGCTGATCGGCGCGCCCAGACGCCGGGTGCCTCACTCGGCGTCTTGGAAACCGCCCTTGCGCAGGGTGATCACGAGCGTGTCGCGCCAGCCCAGCTCGTCGGGGTTTTCGGGCTGGATGGGCGTGGTCTCGTGGATGGTGCGCTCGTCGTCGAGCAAGAGCAGCGACCACGGTTGCGTGAGTGTGAAGCGCTGACCGGCCGGGCCGTTGGCGTCGAACACGCGGCTCTCGCCCCCCTTGATGTTGTGCCGCCCCAGCACAAAAACCGCCACCACGTCCACACCATCGCGGTGCGCGCCCTCGGGCGTGGGCCGGCCAATGCCGTCGGTGGTGTCGATGCGGAATGGGTGTGCCTCGACGTACCAGGTCTGCGCGCCTTTGAGTGCTGAAGTGGCTTCGCCCAAACCCACCAACAGCCGCTGCCATGCGGGCATGACCACCATCGCGGGGTCCATGGGCTCGAACCAGCGCAACATGCCGCCGTGCAAAGCGTTGTAGCTCAGGGGCTGCCAGTGGGCGCGGTGGGGCGCTTGCGTCACCGACGCGCCGTTGACCACGAACGAGCCGTGGCGGCGGCGGCGGTAACGCCCGCCGTCTTTGAGGTGGGGGTCGGGCGGCAAGTCGCCCCAAAACGCATACAAGTCCGCCATGTCGCTCGTGCTCAAGCCCAACCACGTCGAGACCGAGGCAGGCGCGAGCA
>JBFZCK010000102.1:0-4216 GCA_041307965.1 Burkholderiales bacterium
TGATGGCGCGCGGGCAGCGTTTGGCCGACGCCCTGAGTCAACACCTGCCCCGCGATTTCCCCCAGGCCGCCGCGCTCTTGGTCGCCTCCATGGGACAAGCCATGGGTTTGGACGCCAAAGGCGAGCCCGTGGCCGCCGGTGATGTGCCCAGCGGTTTTTTCTATTTGCCGCACAGCCTGTTTTTGGCTCAACAGGGTTTGAACCACTTGGACGAGGCCATGCGCGCTCAACACGCCTTGACGCAGCGCTTCACCGCCGAGTTCAGCTTGCGGGCGTTTTTGCTGCACCACACCGACGCCACCTTGGCGCATTTGCAGCGCTGGGCCATGGACCCCAACGCCCACGTGCGCCGCGCCGCCAGCGAAGCGACGCGGCCGCGTTTGCCGTGGGCGGCGCGTTTGAGCCATTTTGTGAGCGACCCCCGTCCATGCCTGCCCTTGCTCGCGCTTTTGCGTGACGACCCATCGGCCTATGTGCGCCGCTCGGTGGCCAACCACCTCAACGACGTGGGCAAAGACCACCCAGCACTGTTGTTGCAGGTGGCCGCTCAGTGGTCGGTCGATGCGCCGCCGCCGCGAGCCGCGTTGCTGCGACATGCGCTGCGCAGCTTGGTCAAGCAAGGCCACCCGCAGGCCTTGGCGGTGTTGGGTCATGGCCAGGCCAGCGCCTTGCAGGTCCGCGCGTCTGAGGTCTTGCCCGAGCGACCGCGCATCGGCGATCAGGTGCGCTGTCACGTGACCTTGCACAACCCCTCATCGGACGTGGCCCGGGCCTTGGTCGATTGGCGCGTGCATTACCGCAAGGCCGACGGACGCAGCAGCGCCAAGGTCTTCAAGGGCAGCACGGTGAATGTGCCCAGCGGCGATTCGGTGGTGTTGTCCAAGACCCTGTCCTTGCGCCAAATGAGCACCCGCACCCACCACCCTGGCCAGCACGGAGTGGAGGTGATGATCAACGGCCAAGCGCACAGCGTGGGGCAGTTTGAGTTGGTGGCCTGAAGCCCCTCGCTGTGGATTTGTTCTAAGTCAATTCCCGGGGGTGGCTCAAGGCGTAACATGACATGCTGATACAGCGATGGATGGAGTCAACACATGAATTGGTCGGTCTGGGTGGAACAGTGGGGCGAAGGCCCCGTGATGGCGCTGGCCGGTTTGGCGGTGGGCCTCGGTTTTGGTTTTTTTGCTCAGCGCTCCAAGTTTTGTTTGCGCGCCGCGGTGATCGAGTTTTGGCACGGCCGCTTCGGTGACAAGCTCGCGGTGTGGTTGCTGTCGTTTGGCGCAGCGGTGGTGGCCGTGCAGGCCTTGATCGTCATGGGTTCGCTTGACATCAGCAGCGCGCGCCAACTCGCCGCACGCGGCAGCATGTCTGGCGCGGCCATCGGTGGGCTCTTGTTCGGCGTGGGCATGGTCATGACACGCGGCTGCGCCAGCCGTTTGTTGGTCCTCTCGGCCAACGGCAATTTGCGCGCCTTGGTCTCGGGTTTGGTGTTCGCCGTGGTGGCGCAAGCCTCCTTGTCCGGGGTCTTGTCGCCCTGGCGTGAGGCGCTGGCGGCGCTGTGGGTGGTCGACGGCGGCCCCACGCGCAGCCTGCTTTCCCTCATCGGTGTGGGCCCTTGGGACGGTTTGGTGTTTGCCTTGGTTTGGTTGATCACCGGCCTGTTCTTTGCGCATCACAGCGGCTGGTCGTTCTGGAAATGGATCGGCGCCTTGGGCACCGGATTGATGGTGGCCTTGGCTTGGTGGGGTACCTACTCGGTCATGGCCAACTCGTTTGAGCCGGTGCAAATTCAAGGCTTGACCTTCAGCGGCCCCTCGGCCGAGTGGCTCATGCGCGTGTTGAACGATCCGCAAGGCCCTTGGACCTTTGGCTTGGGTCTGATGCCGGGCGTGTTCGCGGGCTCATTGCTGGGCGCCTTGTTGGGGCGTGACATCAAGATCGAAGGGTTTGGCCCTGGCTACAGCATGCCGCGCTACATCAGCGGCGCGGTCTTGATGGGCTTTGGCTCCATGTTGGCCGGGGGTTGTGCCGTGGGCGCGGGCATGACCGGCGGCGCGATCTTTGCGGTCACCGCTTGGGTGTCTTTGCTCGGCATGTGGGTCGGTGGCGGTTTGACCGACCGTTGGTTGGACGGCGGCGCGAAGCGTTAAACCCGGTGGGCGCTTTGGGCGCGGCGCAGCAACCACCAACCCGGACCGGCCACGGCCAACAACAGCAGTGGGAAACCCACGGTCGGGGCCCAGTCCAACATGAGCGCACCCAAGGCGGGTGCGAGCACACCGCCCAAGGTGTAGGACAAGACCAGCACCGCGGTGCTGTTGACCAGCGTGATGCCTTGTTCGCGCGAACCGATGTCGATCATGGCCAGTGTGTAGAGGCTGCCACCCGCGCCACCCCACACAAAAGCGACCACGGCCGCCAAACCAGGCATGCCCGCGACAAAGGGGATCAGCACCGTGGCCAGCAAGGTCAGCAGCGCACAGGCGTGCATCACCGTCAAGCGCGCGCCGTGGGCGTCGCGGGACGCCTGGGACATGCGGTCCACCGCCATGCCCGCGGGCAGCATCATCAGCGCACTGCCCAAGCCACTGGCCGAAACGAGCAAGGCCGCCGCGACTGCGCCCATGCCCAGCGCCAAGCCATACAGCGGCAAGATCGAGGTCAAGCCGCTTTCAAAAAAGCCACCCACAAATCCGACGGCCATGATCAAAGGGTGGGCGCGCAAGGCGTGCCACACGCCGCCCAAGCCCACGCGGGCTTCGTGCGCATCGGCGGCCGCGGGCAAACGCGGGATGGCGGCGCTGATGACCAGACCGATCACCAGCGCACCGAGCACCCACCACAGGTTCTCTGGCTGCTGTGGCCCCACCCAAGCCAGCAAGGCTGGGCCGATCACAAAGGTCGTGCCCACCATGGTCTCGAACAGACCCACCATGCGCCCGCGTTGCTCGGGCGGGGCGAATTCGGCCACCACCGCTTCGGCCAAGACCCAGCGCAAGCCCGAGGCCGCCCCGGCGATGAACTCCAGCGCGAACCACAGCGGCAGCGAGTCGGTGAGCAAAAAGCCCGCGGCGGCGATGACCGGCACCAGGCCCGATAGCCACAGCGTGGGGCGGCGGCCCAAGCGTTGGGTGATGGCCGACACAAAGGGTGTGACCGCAAAAATACCGACCCAGCCACTGGCAGCGAACAGCCCGGCCAGCGTGGTGGACACGCCATCGCCCTTGAGTTGCAAGAGCAAATAGGGCAACAACATGAAATAGCCCACGAGCTGAAAAAACGTGGCGCCAAAGATGGCCCACAGGCCGCGGCGCTGCGGTCCAAGGACTTCGGTAGTGGGTGTGGTGGGGGTGTGTGACATGCCGCTGCCGAGTGTCGCAGATGCGCGTTGGTTCGGCCTGCGGTAGAATCCCGGCATCCGAGGAGCGTTGCAGCGCACCCCCGACCACCGGTCGGCGAGGGGCGTGAGGCTCGGACCATCATTGCAACGACGCTCATCCACTGAACGTGTGATGGGCTTTTTTTTGCCTGTTCGCGTCCCGTGGTTCAACTCAACCGACTTGGAGCGCAACATGAACGCACGTATCCCTTCCGCCGTCACCACCGACTGCATCATTGCCGACATCGGCTTGGCCGACTGGGGCCGCAAAGAAATCAAAATCGCCGAGACCGAAATGCCCGGCCTCATGGCCATCCGCGAAGAATTCGCCAAAGCCCAACCTTTGAAGGGTGCGCGCATCACCGGCTCGCTGCACATGACCATCCAGACGGCCGTCTTGATCGAGACCTTGCAGGCCTTGGGCGCCGATGTGCGCTGGGCCTCTTGCAACATCTTCTCGACCCAAGACCACGCCGCCGCCGCGATTGCCGCCGCCGGCACGCCCGTGTTCGCCATCAAGGGCGAGACCTTGGCCGACTACTGGGACTACACCCACCGCATTTTTGACTTCGGCGCCGCCGGCACCGAAGGCGAAGGCCCCAACATGATCTTGGACGACGGCGGCGATGCCACGTTGTTGATGCACCTGGGCAAGCGCGCCGAAAAAGACGCGTCCTTGATCGCCAACCCCACCAGCGAAGAAGAGACCTGCCTCTTCAACGCCATCAAAGCCAAGCTGGCCGTGGACCCCACCTGGTACAGCCGCAAAGGCGCGCACATCATCGGCGTGACCGAAGAGACCACCACCGGCGTGTTGCGCTTGAACGAAATGGCCGCCAA
>JBFZCK010000103.1:0-3291 GCA_041307965.1 Burkholderiales bacterium
CGATTACCTGTTGTGGCCTGCGTTTGCGCCGGTGTTCCTGATGTTTTTGGGCAGCTTTGTGTCGTGTGCCGGCTCCACCGGCGGGGGCATCAAGCTCGTGCGCATGATCATGCTGATCAAACAAGCGCGGCGCGAGTTGGTTCGCATCATCCACCCTCGCGTGGTCAACCCCGTGACCATGGGTCAAGCGATTTTGTCGATGTCGGTGATGACAGCGGTCCTGGGTTTTATGTTGATTTACGGCGGCAGCATCGTGAGCCTGAGCATGTTGCTTTTGCTCTCGGGCATGGACGTGAGCACCGCATTCGCTGCGGTGGTGGCCACCATCAACAACATCGGACCGGGTTTGGGCGAGATGGGCCCTGCGGGCAACTTCGGGGGCTTGAGCAGTTTTCAGTTGTGGGTCTTGAGTTTTTCGATGCTCTTGGGCCGATTGGAATTGTTGACCGTCTTGGTCTTGTTCACCGCCCAGTTCTGGCGCAAATAAACACCGAAGGCTGTATGTCCGTCACCCCAAACATGACCCGTCAAACGTTGTGACTCTTGCGCCTTGCCCGTGTGGTCGAACCGATGCCAAAGGTCGGCCACAAGCCCTCTCGGCCTGCTGCGCGCCGCTGCACCAAGGCCAACCAGCCCCCGATGCTGAGCGCCTCATGCGCTCGCGCTACAGCGCGTTTGTGCTGGGGCTTACCGAATACCTCTTGGCCACTTGGCACCCCAGCACCCGCCCCGAATCCGTCGAATTGGAGCCCGGTGCGCAGTGGTTGGGCTTGGAGATCAAAGAACACCCAATGACTGGGGCCGACAGCGCCGAGGTGAGCTTCGTGGCGCGTTTTCGTGTGGCTGGCCGCGGCGTGCGCCAACACGAGCGCAGCCGTTTTGTGCGCGAAGGTGGGCGCTGGTTCTATGTGGATGGGGACGTGCGCTGAAAGGCGCCGGTGCAGGCATGACATTTGACGCCGTCTTGTTCGATTGTGATGGGGTGCTGGTCGACAGCGAGGCCATCACCTGTGGGGTCCTGCGCGACATGTTCGAAGAGCAGGGCTGGCGCATGAGCCTGGCCGAATGCATGCAGCGTTTTGTCGGCCACACCGTCAAAAGTCAGCGCACCTTGATTGAAGCGAACACCGGGGTGCCGCTCACCGACGACTGGTTGCAGCAATTTTTTGAACGGCGCAACGAGCGCTTGCAACGCAGCATCACCGCCATCGACGGCGTGCACGCAGCCGTGGCCCATGCACACGAACGCTGCCAAGGCCGCATTGCTGTGGCCTCCGGGGCCGACCGTTTTAAGGTCGAGATGATGTTGGCGCAGGTTGGGCTGCTGTCGTTTTTTGAGGGCCGTGTTTTCAGCGGCCACGAGATGCCGCGCAGCAAACCCCACCCCGATGTGTATTTGGCCGCCGCGGCCCACCTGCAGGTGGACCCCGGGCGATGCTTGGTGGTGGAAGACACGACCGTGGGCATCACCGCCGGGGTGGCTGCGGGGGCCACGGTGTGGGCGTATGCGCCGCCGGGCGTGGACGCTGAGGCTTTGCGTCAAGCTGGCGCACAGGCGCTGTTTGCGCACATGGACGGTTTGCGTTGGGGGGCTTCAGCGCTCGAGGCTTGAGGCGCTCGGGCGCAACTCGGCGGCGTGCTGCGTCAAGGCTTCGAGCACCAAGGGCATCAAGGTGGCGGCTTGTGGCGTTGCCAAGGTGTCGAGCATGGCTTGGCGCATGGTCGGGGCCCAAAACTTTTTGATGTGGGTGGCGATGCTCGCACGCGCCTCCTCTGGGTCGGGGTAGGCCGAAAAAAATTGGCCGATTTGGTTGGCCATGCCGATGAGGTGTTGGGTATCCATGTCGTGCAACTTAAGCGGTGGTGGGGGTGGTGTGTAGGCGCTGCCCGTGGGTGTAGGTGGTGAAGTGCTCGCCACGCACCAAGCCCATCAACAGCAGCTGGTGCTCGTCTGCCAAGGCCACCGCCAAGGCCGTGGGGGCGGAGACGGCGCTCAAGACGCCGGCGCCGACTTGCAGGGTTTTTTGCACCATCTCAAAACTGGCCCGACTGGTGATGCACACAAAACCTTGGCCCATGTCTTGTTGGCGGGTGATCAAGGCCCCCACCAGTTTGTCCAAAGCGTTGTGTCGACCCACGTCTTCACGGACACACACGATGTCGCCCGCGGGGTTGGCCCAGGCGGCGGCGTGGGTGGCGCCGGTGCGCTGGTTCAAGGGTTGGTGCGCGCGCAACTCGCGGTGGGCCTGGGTCACGGCCTGGGCGCTCACGTGGACGGGGGGCGCCATCTTCAACGGCAAACGCACCTGCTCCAAACTGTCGGCACCACACAGCCCACAACCGGTGCGACCCGCGAGGGTGCGCCGTCGGGCCTTGATCCGATGTTCGGCTTGGGCGGCCACGCGCAGTCGCAACTCGATGCCCCGCTCGAGCACCTCGTGTTCACAGTCGAAGAGCTCGGCGGGGCTCTCGATGAGGCCCTCGGTCAAGGCAAACCCCAGGGCAAAGTCTTCCAAGTCGGCGGGTGTGGCCATCATCACGGCGTGCGAAATGCCGTTGAACACCAAGGCCACTGGCACCTCCTCGGCCAATGCCAGCGGTGCGCTGAAAGACGGGCTCATGCCCCCGTCACTTCCGCGCTGCCACTGGCTTGTGACAACAAATCCAATTGCTCGCGGTTGAAACGGCGGTACTGGTCTTGCCACGCCGAGGGTTGGCTCACCGCCACCACTTGAACCGCGGTCACCTTGTACTCGGGGCAGTTGGTCGCCCAGTCCGAGGCGTCGGTGGTGATCACGTTGGCCCCCGATTCGGGAAAGTGGAAGGTGGTGTAGACCACACCCGCTTGCATGCGCTCGCTCACCAGTGCGCGCAAAACGGTTCGGCCGGCGCGGCTCTCGATGCCCACCCAGTCTTGGTCGCGGATGCCGCGTTCTTCCGCGTCGTGGGGGTGGATCTCCAAACGGTCCTCTTCGTGCCAAGCGTTGTTCTCGGTGCGCCGCGTTTGTGCCCCCACGTTGTATTGCGACAAGATGCGCCCCGTGGTGAGCAGCAGGGGGAAACGGCGGGTGACTTTTTCCGAGGTGGCCACGTACTGGGTGGGGAAAAACTTGCCTTTGCCGCGCATGAAGCCTTGGGTGTGCATGATGTCCATGCCCGCGGCGGGTGTGTCGGCGTTGCACGGCCATTGCAAGCTGGTGTGCTCGTCAATTTTGGCGTAGCTCACACCCGCAAAGCTCGGGGTGAGGGCCGCGATTTCTTGCATCACCGCTTCGGGGTGTGTGTAGTGCA
>JBFZCK010000104.1:0-2699 GCA_041307965.1 Burkholderiales bacterium
GGCTCCGAGCAGTCGCGTGACCTGCCTGTGCCTGGCCGCGATCTGGACGGCATCCATTTCGCGATGGAATTCTTGCCTCAGCAAAACAAGGTCAATGCGGGCGACAAGCTCAAAGGCCAACTGCGCGCTGACGGCAAAAACGTCATCGTCATTGGCGGCGGCGACACCGGCAGCGACTGCGTGGGCACCAGCACACGCCACGGCGCTGTGAGCGTGACCCAGTTCGAAGTGATGCCCGAGCCGCCCGAAAAAGAAAACAAGGCGATGGTCTGGCCCTACTGGCCCATGAAGCTGCGCACCAGCTCCAGCCACGACGAGAGCGCCGAAAAAGGTCTGCTCAAGCGCGAGTTCGCCATCTCGACCAAAGCGTTCATCGGCGAAAAAGGCAAAGTCACCGGATTGACCACGGTGCATGTCGAGTTCAAGGACGGCAAGATGGTCGAGGTGCCTGGCACCGAGAAGGAATACAAAGCCGATCTGGTTTTGCTGGCCATGGGTTTCACCAACCCGGTCGCCACCGTGCTCGACGCCTTTGGCATCGACAAGGACGCCCGTGGCAACGCCAAAGCCAGCACCGACTTCACAGGCGGCTATGCCACCAACGTGAACAAGGTGTTTGCCGCTGGTGACATGCGCCGCGGCCAGTCGCTCGTGGTGTGGGCGATCCGTGAAGGCCGTCAGGCCGCTCGCGCCGTGGACGAGTTCCTGATGGGTCAAAGCGACCTGCCTCGTTAAGGCGACCCTGTTCTAGGTAAAATCCCTAGAACACCAAGGTTTACAAAGCGTATACCTTGGTTCATTAACATCACAAGAGCCGGACCCCTCCGGCTTTTGTTTTTCATGAACACGACATCCACCCCCAAGCCACTTGTTGAACTGCGCGACCTGACATTCGGGTACGGCGACCGTGTCATCTTGAAGAACCTCAGCTTCCAGGTGCCGCGCGGCAAAGTCACGGCCCTGATGGGGGTGTCGGGCGGTGGCAAAACCACGGTGCTGCGCCTGATTGGCGGGCAAATCCGCGCCAACCAAGGCCAAATGCTGTTCGATGGCCAAGACATCACCCCGATGCGTCAGGACGAGCTGTACGCCGCCCGCCGCCGCATGGGCATGCTGTTCCAGTTTGGCGCCTTGTTCACCGACATGAGCGTGTTCGACAACGTGGCCTTCCCCTTGCGTGAGCACACGGCTTTGTCGGAAGACCTGATCCGCGACATCGTGCTGATGAAACTGGACGCGGTGGGTTTGCGTGGTGCGCGTGACCTGCGCCCGTCAGAAATTTCCGGTGGCATGAGCCGCCGTGTGGCCTTGGCCCGGGCCATTGCGCTGGACCCTGACCTGATCATGTACGACGAGCCTTTCGCAGGCCTGGACCCGATTTCGCTGGGCACGGCGGCGCGCCTGATTCGCCGTCTGAACGACAGCCTGGGCATCACCAGCATCGTGGTGTCCCACGACGTGACCGAAACCTTCGAGATCGCCGACCAGGTGGTGATCCTGGCGCACGGCGGCGTGGCCGCGCAAGGCACCCCGGCCGAGTTGCGTGCCAGCACCGACCCGCTGATACACCAGTTTGTGCACGCGCTCAGCGATGGCCCCGTGCCCTTCCATTACCCTGCTCCCCCGACGGCGCAAGATTACGGCCGGAGGTCGGTATGAACCCGCTCGACTGGCTGGCCGCCTTGGGCGCGAGCACGCGGCAGATGATGGCCAACTGGGGCTTTGCCGCCCGCTTGTTTTTCAAGCTCGTAGGCATGTCGGGCGCGGCGCTCAAGCGTTTTGGCTTGGTGCGCGACCAAATCCACTTTTTGGGCAACTATTCGCTGGCCATCATCACCGTGTCGGGCCTGTTTGTCGGCTTTGTGCTGGGCTTGCAGGGTTATTACACCTTGCAGCGTTATGGCTCGTCCGAGGCGCTGGGCCTCTTGGTGGCACTCAGCCTGGTGCGCGAATTGGGTCCGGTGGTGGCCGCTTTGTTGTTTGCAGGCCGCGCAGGTGCATCGCTCACGGCCGAGATTGGCCTGATGCGCGCGGGTGAGCAACTCACGGCGTTGGAGATGATGGCCGTGGATCCGGTGCAGCGCATATTGGCCCCGCGTTTTTGGGGCGGCATCATCGCCTTGCCATTGCTCGCGGCCGTGTTCAGTGCGGTGGGCATTTTGGGCGGCTATGTCGTGGGCGTGTTGCTGATTGGCGTGGACGCGGGGTCGTTCTGGAGCCAGATGCAAGGCGGCGTGGATGTGTTCAAAGATGTGGGCAACGGCATCATCAAGAGCGTGGTGTTCGGCGTGGCCGTGACCTTCATTGCCTTGTTGCAGGGCTATGTGGCCAAGCCCACCCCTGAGGGTGTGGCCAGCGCCACCACGCGCAGCGTGGTGGTTTCTTCTTTGTCGGTGTTGGGGCTGGATTTCATCCTGACGGCGATGATGTTCAGCATTTGAGGAGGACGGCATGCAACGTTCAAAAAATGATGTGTGGGTGGGTTTGTTTGTGTTGCTCGGTGCTGTTGCCGTGCTGTTTTTGGCGCTCAAGGCGGCCAACTTGCTGACCTGGAACCTCAACGCCAGCTACGAAGTCAGCGCCAAGTTCGACAACATCGGGGGCCTCAAGCCCGGTGCTGCCGTCAAAAGTGCCGGGGTGGTGGTGGGCCGCGTCAAAACCATCGAATTCGATGGCGAGTCCTTTCAGGCCAAAGTGAC
>JBFZCK010000105.1:0-4112 GCA_041307965.1 Burkholderiales bacterium
TGCACGATGTCGTAGCGCTGCGCGAGCTTGAGCATGTTGCGAAAGTCGACCTGGTTGCCCGCGCGGCGACCGCCTTGCATGTCCGAGCAGTTGGGCGGGCTGGCCACTTGCGCGAAGGCCAAGTTTTTGCCGCCGATGGCCACGTTGCGCTCGGGGTTGCGGGCGTGCAGCGTGAATTCAGATGGGCAAGTTTTGATCGCCTGCAAGATCAATTCGCGTGGGATGCGCACGCGCTCCGAGCCGGCTTTCACCTCGGCGCCGGCTTGGCGCAGGATCTCGCGCGCACCGTCGTGCATGAAATCCATGCCCATCTCTTCGAGGATTTGCAGCGAGGTTTGGTGGATGGCCTCCAACTCGTCTTCGCTCACCACCGCGCTGGGCGTGAAGCGGTGTTGCAGGTGGCGGTAACGCGAGGTGGAGGGCGCTGGCCTGGCCGCCCGTTCGGCGCGACCGGGGCGGCGCCGGGCGGCGGGGGTGGGGCTGGTCTCATCAGACATGGGGGGGTTCCTTGTTGGGCCAAAGACCCGTGGAACACGGGCCGATTTCCGTTGGATTATGGGCACCACCGACGCGGGTCAGAGGGGTGCAGGCGGGCGAAATTTTGTCGGCCCAAGGTATGAGTTATTCTCATGCCTTATCTCACTGCATATGACCAGACTTCCATCCCTCAACGGCTTGCGTTTTTTCTTGGCCGCCGCCCGGGCGGGCAGTTTCAGTGCCGCGGCCCAGCACCTGCACGTCACACAAGGCGCCGTCAGCCGGCAGATCAAAGACTTGGAGGACGAGCTCGGTGATGCCCTGTTTGTGCGGGAAGCTCGGGGCTTGCGCCTGACCACCGCCGGGCAGATGCTGATGCGCCACGTCGAAGACGCGTTCGAGTCCTTGGAGACGGGGGTCGAGCAGTTGCACCAGATGCGCTCTCAAGGCCGCATCGAGTTGAGCGTCAACGTGCCCCAAACCTTCGGTGCGCGTTGGCTCGCGCCCCGGCTGGGCCCGTTCACCAAAGCGCACCCCTTGATCACCCTCAACGTCAGCACGGAGCCTGTGCTCAACAAATCAGACGCGGCCCGTTACGACTGCTTGGTGATGTTTTTGGATCGGCCTTGGTCGATGGGTCAGTCGCATGTCTTGCGCATGGAGGAACACGTGGCGGTGGCCAGCCCCAGCTGGTTCGAGGGCGGCAAAGCACCCGACTTGGCCAGCACGCCGCGCCTGTTGCTCAAAAACGGCGCGGAGGACCTGCCGGTCTGGCGCGACTGGCTGCAGGCCCAAGGCTTGGGTCAGCCCAAGTCTTACGAACACACCGCCAAGGTCCGCTTCTCCAGCCTCGATCAAGCCATCAACGCCGCGGTCGCGGGCGCGGGGATCGCCATCGTGGACAAGGCCATGGTCGTCAACGAGTTGCGCCAAAAGCGCTTGCGCTTGCTGCCGCAGCGCAAAACCCAAGGGCCATTTGGTTATTGGTGGGTGCAGTTGGCAACGCGCCGAACCCCTGCGGTTGAGCAGTTCTACAGCTGGTTGATGAGCCAGCCCTGAAAATGGCTTGACAAGCCGCGAAAAGGACGTGCAGCTGCTGTAGAATGCCGCTTGACTTGTTTGGCTGCGGCATTTTTGTCGCATCTGGAATGGTCATTAAGGCCTCACCCGTGAACAAAACACCCCCGAACAGCAAGCCCGCGGCGTTGAAAAACAGCCTCGTTCAGCCCTTGGTGCCCGACCTCAAGGTTCGCATTGCGTTCCTCATCGTTCCGGACTACACGCTCTTGGCTTTGACTTGCGCCATCGAAGCTTTGCGCATGGCCAACCGGTCCTGTGGTCAAACCGTGTACGAATGGGTGGTGGTGAGCCAAAACGGCGAGCCGGTTCGGGCCAGTTGCGGGCATTACTTGGAGCCTGTGCAACGGGTCAGCGCGATGCCCAAACCCGACATGCTCTTCGTGTGCGGTGGTATCAACGTGTCCAAACAATTCAACCCCGAACTGCAAGCCACGCTGCGCCACTGGGCTCAGCGCTGCAGCGTGGTGGGTTCTTTGTGCACCGGCAGTTACCTCTTGGCCAAGGCCGGTTTGCTTGACGGTTACCGGGCGGTGATTCACTGGGAAAACATGGCTTCTTTGAAGGAGCTGTTCCCGAACGTGAAGTTTTTGGACCAGGTCTATGTCTTGGACCGCGACCGCTACACCTGCGCCGGTGGCGTGGCGCCGCTGGACATGATGTCGCAGATTTTCCGCAAGCACCTGCGGCAAAACGTGTGCACCGTCATCTCTGAGCAGTTCATCTTGGACCGGGTGCGCAACGAAAGCGATCGCCAGCGCGTGCCGCTGCAAGCCCGCGTCGGCAAATACCATGAAAACCTCATCGAGGCCGCCGCCATCATGGAGGCCAACATCGAAGAGCCGTATTCCATGGACGAAATTTCCAAATTCGTCGGGGTGTCTCGGCGTCAGTTGGAGCGTTTGTTCCAGCGCTATTTGGGCCAGGTTCCCACCAAATATTATTTGGACCTGCGCTTGCAGCGCGCCCGCGAGTTGCTCAACCAAACCTCGCTGTCGATCACCGAAATCGCCGTCATTTGCGGCTTTCAGTCGCCGCCGCATTTCTCCAAGTGCTACCGAAGCACCTTCGGCCTTTCGCCGAGCTCGGACCGCCGTCAAAACCTGACCACATCGGACGCTGATTGAGCGGCGGCCCCGAGGCCGCCCTGGCTCAGCGGAAGATCACCGTGCGGCTGCCGTTGAGGAACACGCGGTGCTCAATGTGAAAGCGAACCGCGGCTGACAAGGCGCGGCACTCGGAGTCGCGGCCCGCCGCGGCCAAGCGGGTGGGGTCGAAGCTGTGGTCCACGCGCTCAACGATCTGCTCGATGATCGGTCCTTCGTCGAGGTCGGCGGTCACGTAATGCGCGGTGGCGCCGGTGAGCTTGACCCCGCGATCGTAGGCTTGGTGGTAAGGGCGTGCCCCTTTGAAGCCGGGCAAGAACGAGTGGTGGATGTTGATGGCCCGGCCCCGCAATTGGCGGCACAGGTCGTCCGACAAAATTTGCATGTAGCGCGCCAACACAACCAAGTCGGATTGGGTCTCTTCCACAATTTGCAACAAGCGGGCTTCTTGCTCGGCTTTGTTTTGTGGGGTCACGGGCAACAAGATGAAGGGGATGTTGTGTGACTCCACCAAGCTTTGCATGTCTGGGTGGTTGGAGACCACCGCGGGGATCGTCATGTGCAGCTCGCCGCGACGCTGGCGGTACAGCAGGTCGACCAAACAGTGGTCGAACTTGGAGACCATGATCAGCACCCGGCTGGGCTTTTCATTCTCGTAAATCGCCCACTCCATTTGCTCGCGCCGGGCCACGTCCATGAACTGCTCGCGCCAGCCATGGATGTCGGGGCTCTTGTCGCTGTCACCAAAGAACACGGTGCGAACAAAAAACTTGCCACTGATCACGTCGTCGTATTGCTGCATGTCAACGATGAAGCCGTGGCGGGTGGCCAGAAACGTGGAAATGGCCGCAACGGTGCCCAGACGGCTGTCGCAGGTGGCGCTGAGGGTGAAGAGCTTTTTGCCTTCGAGACGGGGATCCATGCGTGTTCTCCGGGTGTGATCAATGAATGGGGGCAGTTTAATGTTGCACCTTGATTCGGATTGTCTGTTGGCGACACATCCCGCCACCGAGACGACGACAGCCCCCGATCTGCCTGCCTGCGTGTCCCACGGGCGACATCAACACCTGTCGTCCGGCGACAAAGGCTGGTCGCACATGAATCTATCGGGGTTCAAACGCGCGCTTACGATTGCAAGCAACCCCACCCTGCGCTTGGCGCTACCCTGAGGAATGAACATGGCTGAAGACTTCGACGACGACTTGGACCTCAACACGCTCAACGATGAAGAGCTGACCGAACAGGTGCACGACGACCTCTACAACGGTTTGCGTGAAGAGGTGGTCGAGGCCACCAACATCTTGCTCGGCCGCGGCTGGTCCGCCGACCGTGTGCTCAACGACGCTTTGGTCGAAGGCATGCGCATCGTGGGCGTCGATTTCCGCGACGGCATTTTGTTTGTGCCTGAGGTCTTGCTGGCGGCCAACGCCATGAAAGGCGGCATGGAAGTGC
>JBFZCK010000106.1:0-11114 GCA_041307965.1 Burkholderiales bacterium
AAAGCCGACTTGGTGAACCTGCCCGACATCGTGGACATGGTTTCGTCGCGTCCCGAGCGCTTCATCGTGTTTTGCGACGACCTCAGTTTTGAAGACGGTGAGTTGGGCTACAAAGCCTTGAAGTCCATGCTCGACGGCTCGGTCTCGGCCGCCAGCCCCAATGTCTTGATTTACGCCACCAGCAATCGCCGCCATTTGCTCCCCGAGTACCACAAGGAAAACTTGGCCTACACCCACACCGAAGACGGTGAGGTGCACCCCGGTGAGGCAGTGGAAGAAAAAATTTCCCTCTCGGAACGCTTTGGTTTGTGGGTGAGTTTTTACCCCTTCAGCCAAGACGAATACCTCACCGTCGTGGGCGCTTGGCTGCAAGCCATGGGCTTGAACGCTCAAGAGATTGAAGCGGCCCGGGCACCGGCCTTGGTGTGGGCGCTCGAACGAGGCTCACGCAGCGGCCGTGTGGCGCACCAGTTCGCCCGCGACCACGTCGGTTCGCGCAGCACGCTTTGATGGCCTCCTCATGACAGACCCGGTCTTGGTGGTGGATGGCGGCGGCGCCAGCCAGGCCACACGGCCGATCGTTGAGGTGGCTGTGGGCATTTTGTGCCGTGGCCCCGACGAGTACTTGCTCACCACACGTCCCCCCGGCAAAGCCTATGCAGGGTATTGGGAGTTTCCGGGCGGCAAGCTCGAGGCCGGTGAAAGTGTGGAAGCGGCGCTGCGCCGCGAACTCGAGGAAGAGATTGGGGTGACCATTGGGGCTGCGCCGCTGTGGCGCAGCAGCGTGGTCGATTACCCGCACGCTTTGGTGCGCTTGCATTTTTGCCGTGTCACGCAGTGGGTCGGCGAGCCCACCATGCGCGAAGGCCAAGCCTTTGCGTGGCAAACCCTGCCGGTGCAGGTCACGCCGGTGTTGCCCGGTACGGTGCCGGTGTTGGCCTGGTTGGCCGAAGAGAGCGACTGAACTCAGCTGCGCTCGAAATTGGGGTCTTGGTTGGACAGGGCCTCGGGCACGGCGAATTGTTCGCTCGCCCAAGCACCGAAATCCATGGACTTGCACCGCTGACCACAAAAGGGGCGGTGGGGGTTGTCGGCTGCGTACAGACTGGGGCCGCCACAGGCTGGGCAGCGCACGGTGCGCGCAGGCAGTTCCGGGGAGTTGTCAGGCTGGCTCATGCGGCGTCTCAGGCGCACAGGGTCAGCTCAAAGGCTGCGTCTTCGTTGGTGGCTTGCAAACGATCACCATCGATTTGGCGCATCATGCGCACGGTGAAGAGCATGCGGTTGCCGCTGATCTCGGGGATGAGTCCCGTGTCGGGGTGGATTTGCAATCGCATGAGCTGAAAGGGGCGACCCAAAGGCAATGACTGCTTGAACAAGCCGTTGGTGGTCACCACTTTTTGGGGAGCACCCGATTCGCGCATCATGCGCATGAGTTGGGCAATGGCATCGCCCAAGGGTGTGATGGTTGAGGCCCATTGGCGCAAATCTTGTTTGCGCTGCTCAGGGCCAAAGTGGCGCCAGTGGTGGTAGGCCGGCAAATCAAATTCACAGGTACCACCAGGGATGCTCATGCGGCCACGCAAGCTCATGAGCCAGTCGATTTCGAGCAAGCCCTGACCGGTTTTGCCAGGGGTGTTGCTGAGCAAATGGAAGCTTTGGTCGAGGCGTGCGATGGCTTCATCCAGCAAAGGCTCCGAAATGGCCGGGTTGCCGCGGTACGCATTGAGTTGGGCTTTGTGGCGGTCGATGTCTTTGAGCACGTCCGACTTCATGTCGGAACGTGAGCCCACGTCCATCACCTCAAAAATGGTTTGGATGGCGTGGTGGTGATCGATGGCGTCGTTGCGCTTGAGCAAAATCTCCAGCCGCTCGAACAGATGTTCGAGCTTGAGGTAGGTGCGGATACGCTCGTTGAAGGGGTATTCGTACAGGATCACGGGTGGGCTGGAGGTTGTGTGGCGCGGCGCTGGCCCAATCATAGCCCGAACTGGCGCACCACCTGTTGAACCGCCAAGGCCAATTCGGGCAAGTCGATGCCCTCGTTGGCAATCACCGCGTCCGCGATCGCCAAACGTTGAGCGCGGGTGCACTGTTGGCGCATGACGGCCCAGACTTGTTCGCTTGACCAGCCGCTTCGCACCATGACGCGTTGAACCTGGGTGTTTTCTTCACAATCCACCACCCACACCCACCGCACCTGTTCACGCCAATGTTCGGATTCGCAGAGCAAAGGCAGATCCAAAACCACCCAAGTTGCCGTGCAGGCTTGGGCTTGCTCGTTGATGATCTGTCGAACCCAAGGGTGAACGATCGCCTCCAAGGCTTGGCGTTCCAAGGGGTTTTGAAAGACGCGTTCGCGCATGTGGGTGCGGTCCATGGCGCCATCGGCATCGATGCTGTGCGGCCCAAAACGCTCGCGAATGGCGGGCAAGGCCACGCCCCCCGCCGCCGTGACCGAACGCGAAATGGCGTCGGCATCGATCACAGGCACGCCTTGGTCGCGCAGGAGGGCTGCGACGGTGGATTTGCCGCTGCCAATGCCGCCCGTGAGGCCCACACGAATGGGGTTGTTGGTGTTCACACCGACAAGAATACGACAAATGCGTCAGGTCCGACGGCGCCCACGATGGGCACCGCCAAGGCCAAGAAGGGCCCAAAGGCAAACGCTTGTTGTTTGGGCCAACGGCCCCAGCCTTGCATCGCCGCAGCGACCAGCACCCCACTCACGCTGGCCACCAACAAGACGGGGGCGAGTGCGGTCCAGCCCATCCAAGCGCCGATGGCCGCCAGCAGTTTGGGATCGCCGCCACCCAAGCCCTCGCGCCCGCTCAGCGCCTTGAACAGGCGTGCTGTGCCCCACAACACCCCATGGCCCAACACGGCACCCCAAGCAGCATCGCTCAACCCTGTGCTGTGGAATCGGAGGGCCGAGGCCCCTAGGCCCAAGGCCAACAAGCCCAGGGTGAAGACATCGGGCAGCCACCCACTGCGCGCGTCGATGCAGGCCAGCAGCCACAAGCCGGTGCCAAAAACCGCCCACGCTGGGGCGGCTGTGCCGATCCAGAGATGGCCACAGACGCCCCACAGTGTCGCGGTGCTCAGGGCCATGAAGCTCACCCCGCGGATCGACCACGTGGGCGGGTGGGGCGTGGGGCCATCGTCTGGGTCAGCCCAACGCGCGTGCATCCACAAGGGCGCGAGTTGTACCCAGCGCGCCAACAGCGGCCCCAGCAACAAGCCCAGCACAGGCATCCAACCGAGCAAGGAAGTGCTCCAGATGTTCATCAAATCACCTGTCCCAATTCAAAAATTGGCCAATACAAGGCCAGCACGATGGTGCCGATGACCAGCCCGAGAACCACGATGATGACAGGCTCGATCAGTCCCGACAGGCCTTGGAGTTGGGTCTCCAGTTCGCGCTCACTGAGGTGGGCGGCTTTGGCCAGAAGGGCGCTGAGTGAGCCACTGGCTTCACCCATGGCGGTGAGTTGCAGGACCACGGGGTCGAACAAGCCACAGCGCTTCATGGCCGGTGTCAACGCGCTGCCCTCTCGCACCGCTTGGGCCATGGCCACACTGGCGAGCTCAAACGACCGGTGGCCACTGGCCCCCGCCACCGACACCAAGGCGGTGTTGAGTGGTGTGCCTGCGTCGAGCAAGGTGCTCAGGGTCCGTGTCCAGCGGGCGGTGGCAGCCCGCTGGCGCAAGCGACCCACCACCGGCCAATGCAAGCTCCAGCGGTCCCACGCAGCCACCGCCCAGGAGGCGCGGCGCAGGCGAGCGAGCGCCAGGATCAGCACAACCAGGCCCAAGCCCAACAGGGGTGCATGCTCAACCATGCCCCGGCTCAGGCTCAGCAGGCCGAGCGTCAGGGCCGGGAGTGAGGCCCCAAAGCCGCCATACACCGACTCGAACGTGGGCACCACCCACACCATAATGACGGCGACCACCGCCACCGCCACCAGCACCACCGCCAAGGGGTAGACCAGGGCCGAGCGCAGTTGGGCGCTCAGGGACTCGTGGCGCTCGCGCTGCGTCGCCAGCCTATCCAAGAGCAAACCCAGCGAGCCAGAGGCCTCGCCTGCGCTGACCACGTGCCGATAGAGGGCGTCGAACTGCTGGGGGTGCTGGGACAAAGCTTGTGCCAGCGAGGATCCGCCCCGAATGTCTCGGTGCAGCTGTTCCAACAAAGCCAAGGTGTGCGCTTGCGGGGTGGTTTCGCGCATCAGCACCAAGGCGTTGAGTAAGGGCACATCGGCCCCCAGCAAGGTGGCCAGCTGACGCGTCAAAACCGTGGTGTCGCGAGCGCTTGTGTTGCGTGCCGCGCGCCAAGACGGGTGAGGCACAGAGCGCAACTCAATGCCCAGCCAACCTTGCGCACGCAACTGTGCGAGCGCCGCTCGGCGGTTGCGCGCCGTCAGATCGCCTTGGTGTGCATGACCCTGGACATCCTGAGCCGACCATGTGAAGCGTTGGAACGATGCCATGGCGTGGCTGGAAGATCAATCGGGGGTGTTCATCAGCACCTCGCCCATGCTGGTCAGCCCACGCTGCACCCAGATCAGTCCCAAGGCGCGCAAGCTGCGCATGCCTGCGGCAATGGCTGCTTCGCGCAAGGCCAGTTCCCCGCTGTTTTGGAGGATCAGCGACTGCAATGCGTCGGTCATTGGCAGGGTTTGGTACAGGCCCAGACGGCCTTGAAAGCCTTGGTGGCAGCGCGCACAACCCACAGGCTCGTAGACGCTGATCGGCCCTTCAAGAACGGCCTGCGAAGCACCGGCCGCCATGAGTTGGTCTCGTGTGGTGTTGGTGGCTTGTTTGCAATAGGGACACAGACAACGCACCAAGCGTTGGGCCACAACCAGCTTGACACTGGCCACGACGTTGTAAGCCGCCACCCCCATGTTGAGCAAGCGCGTGAGCGTGGCCGGCGCGTCGTTGGTGTGCAGGGTTGAGAGCACCAAGTGGCCTGTTTGTGCGGCCTTGATCGCCACATCGGCGGTCTCCATGTCGCGAATTTCACCCACCATCAGGACATCGGGGTCTTGCCGCAAAAAGGCGCGCAGGGCGGTGGCAAACGTGAGTCCTGCTTTGTCGTGCACTTGCAGCTGGTTGATGCCGTGGACGTGCATCTCGCAAGGGTCTTCTGCGGTGGCGATGTTCACGTGGGGCAGGTTGACTTTGTCCAAACAGGCGTACAGGGTGACGGTTTTGCCCGAGCCTGTGGGCCCGGTGACCAGCACCATGCCTTGTGGTCGAGACAAGGCATGGAGCACATCGCCATGCTCTTGTTGTTCCATGCCCAGTTCGTCCAATTGGCGGTGGACCGGGGTGTTGGGCAGCAAGCGAACCACCAATTTTTCACCGAACACCGTGGGCAAACTGCTGACCCGTCCGTGCACCCGTTCGCCATTGAGGTGAAACTCAACCCGGCCATCTTGCGGTAGGCGCTTTTCGGCGATGTCCAGCCGGGCCAAGACCTTCAGGCGAGAGGCCAAGCCATCGCGCAGCTCCAGTGGGACCGAGCACATTTCGTGCAAGTGACCGTCGATGCGCCAGCGCACCCGAACGTGTCGTTCGTAGGGTTCGATGTGCAGGTCGGAAGCCCGCATGCGGTGGGCTTTGCTCATCAGTTCGTGCAAGAGTTTGACGACGGGCACGTCCTCAATGGCGCGCTCCTCTGGGGTGAGGGCGTGCGCAAAATGGGTGTCGCCGTCGGCCGCTGGCGTGTTTGGAATTTGCCATTCCCAACGCTGTTGCCAGCGTTGCAGGTCGCGCTCGAGTTGGTCGTGTGCGGCCACCCACCACCGGGCAGGACGCTCGAGCTGCGCTTGTGCTTGTGCCATCACCGCGGTGTCTGTCGGGTCAGCGGTGGCGATGTGGTGCGTGCCATCGTCCGATCGCCACGCCAGCAGCTGGTGTTCGATACAAAAAACAGGAGACCAGAGGTCGAGCTCGCAATGTTCGATGTCAACCCCGCTGTCTTCGAACAAGGCGTAGCCCAAGGTCTGCTTCAAGGCCCGTGCCAGCACCATGGGTGCCACGGCAGACAAGCTCATGGCGGCTTGTGTCCACGTGAAGCCCGTCTTGAAGGCCTGTTCGTTGACTTTCTCCAAATGTGCCCCATCCAATGCACCTTGATCCAGCAAGCACTGAATCAAGGCTTGATCGCATGGGGATGGTTGGCTGGGTGGCATGGGCCCACTGTAGGACGGGCCCAGAAAGGACCACAAGCGGCGCTCAGCACTGCCGGGGCTGTCCTGTGGACGGGTTCACGCCCAAAATGATTTTTGCAGGTAAAAGTCCACAGCCGTGAGCATTACACCGTGCGATTTTGCAAACCCAAGGCGAGTTGCAGCAAAGCTTGCTGGTACGGGTTTTGGGGCAGCACCGACAGGGCATCCACAGCCCGCTGCGCCTCTTCCATGGCGGTTTGACGCGCAGCGGCCAGTGCGCCGGTGCTCTGGATGATGCCTTGGATGGCGGCCAGATGCGTCATGTCGCCCGCTTCGATGGCGTGCCGAATCAAGGCTTGTTGCTCAGCAGATGCCACGCGCAAGGCACCAATGATGGGCAAGGTAACTTTGCCCTCGCGCAGATCGTCGCCCAGGTTCTTGCCCAAGGTTTCGGCATCACCTTCGTAGTCCAGCACGTCGTCGATGATTTGAAACGCGCAGCCCAAGGCTTGGCCGTAGGTGGCGCAAGCGGCCTCGGTGGCGGCGTTGCTGCCCGCCAAGATGGGGGCCAAACGTGCACTGGCCTCGAACAGCTTGGCTGTTTTGGATCGGATCACGCGCATGTAGGTGGCCTCGTCGAGTGAGGCGTCGTGCATGTTCATGAGTTGCAAGACTTCGCCTTCGGCGATCACATTGGTGGCCTCGGAGAGGACCTCCATCACGCGCATGTTGCCCACGTCGACCATCATTTGAAACGCGCGCGAGTACAAAAAGTCACCCACCAAGACGCTGGCGGCGTTGCCGAACTGTTGGTTGGCGGTGGCGCGACCGCGTCGCAGGGTAGATTCGTCCACCACGTCGTCGTGCAGGAGTGTGGCGGTGTGTATGAATTCCACCACGGCCGCCAAGGTGTGGCGGCGGGAGGAGGTGTCGCCCAAAGCGCCACTGACGAGCAGCAGCAGGGCGGGGCGCAGTCGCTTGCCCCCAGCCGCGATGATGTACTGGGCCACTTCACTGACCAACGGCACCTCGGAGCTCAGCCGCTGGGCGATGACGCGGTCAACCGCCAACATGTCGGTTTGGATGATGTCCAGCGGTTGGGGGGGGTGGTTGGGATGGGTCAAAATCGGCTGCTGGCGAGGGGTTTAGGACGAATTATAGGAATCTCGGTCGGGGTTTGCCGCCCATGGGCTTGATTATCCGAGTAAGCGCATGCTAAAATCTTGAGTTCGGCAGACTTCGGTCGGCTGAAATTCACGTGATATTTTTCAAGAGGTTCATATGTACGCGGTCATAAAAACCGGTGGCAAACAGTATCGTGTTGCTGCTGGCGAAAAAATTAAAGTAGAACAGATTGCTGCGGAAGTGGGCCAGGAAATCGTGATTGACCAAGTGTTGGCTGTCGGTAACGGCGCTGAACTCAAGGTTGGCACGCCCCTGGTGTCCGGCGCAACTGTCACTGTCACGGTCCTGTCCCATGGTCGTCACGACAAGGTTCGCATCTTCAAGATGCGCCGTCGTAAGCACTACCAGAAGCGCCAAGGCCACCGTCAAAATTACACTGAGTTGCAGATTTCTGCGATTGCAGGCTAAGGAGTTTAAATACCATGGCACAGAAAAAAGGCGGCGGCTCAACGCGAAACGGGCGCGATTCCAAGCCCAAGATGCTCGGCGTGAAAAAATTTGGTGGTGAACTGGTCAGTGCCGGCGCCATCATCGTTCGCCAGCGTGGCACCAAGTTCCACCCCGGCACCAACACGGGCCTGGGCAAAGATCACACGATTTTTGCCACCGTGGACGGCCATGTCAGCTTCGCCGTCAAAGGCGAACTCAACCGCCAATACGTCAGCATCACCCCCGTGTGATGGCGACGGCGTTGCGCCCCTGTTTTTCGGGGGTGTTCAGCGCGGCGGCTGAGCGATCCAGCTCTCAAGCAAAAGGCCCGCGCAGCGGGCCTTTTGTGTTTTTCTTCAGAGGAAGCGTGTCATGAAGTTTGTGGACGAAGCCACGATTGAAGTCGCTGCGGGCGATGGGGGCAATGGCTGCGCTTCCTTCCGGCACGAAAAATACAAAGAATTCGGCGGGCCCGATGGCGGTGACGGGGGTCGGGGCGGGCACGTGTATGGCCTGGTGGACGACAGCCTCAACACTTTGGTCGATTTCCGCTACACCCGGCGTTTCGACGCCCAGCGCGGCGAACATGGCAAAGGCTCGGACATGTTTGGCGTCAAAGGCGACGACATCATCCTGAAGCTGCCCGTGGGCACCATCGTGGCCGACGCCGAGACGGGCGAGGTCTTGTTTGAGCTCTTGAAAGCCGGCGAACAAATCTTGCTGGCCAAGGGCGGCGACGGCGGCTTTGGCAACATGCACTACAAAAGCTCGACCAACCGGGCGCCACGCCAAAAAACCCCGGGCTGGCCCGGTGAGCGCCGCACGCTCAAACTCGAACTCAAAGTCTTGGCCGATGTGGGCCTGCTGGGCATGCCCAACGCCGGCAAGTCCACCTTGATCGCCGCCATTTCCAACGCGCGTCCCAAAATCGCCGACTACCCCTTCACCACCTTGCACCCCAATTTGGGCGTGGTGCGCGTGGGCCCCGAGAAAAGCTTTGTCGTGGCCGATGTGCCCGGCTTGATCGAGGGTGCTTCAGAAGGCGCCGGCTTGGGTCACCAGTTTTTGCGTCACCTGCAGCGCACCCGCGTGCTCTTGCACTTGGTGGACATGGCCCCGTTTGACGATGCCGTCGACCCCGTGGCGCAGGCCAAAGCCATTGCCTTGGAATTGAAAAAATTCGACCCGGCTCTTTACGACAAGCCGCGTTGGTTGGTGCTCAACAAGCTCGACATGATCCCCGCCGACGAGCGAGAGGCCTTGGTCAAAGACACCGTCAAGCGCCTGCGCTACAAAGGCCCCGTGTTCGAAATCTCCGCACTCACCCGCGAGGGCTGCGAGCGATTGGTGCAAACCGTCTACCAACATTTGGCGGCGGTGCACCAAGCGGCCAAGCCCGTGGTCGTGGATCCCCGTTTTGCCGAAGGCAAATCCCAATCAACCTGAAATGCTTTGCACGATGGCCGAACACAACGCCCCTCACACACCGGTGGTTAAAAACGCCCAGCGCATCGTCGTCAAAGTGGGCTCCAGCTTGGTGACCAATGAAGGCCGTGGCTTGGATGAAGAGGCCATCGGTCAGTGGAGCGAACAATTGGCCGCCTTGGTGCGGCAAGGCCGAGAGCTGATCATGGTCAGCAGCGGTGCGGTGGCCGAAGGCATGAAACGCTTGGGCTGGACGAGTCGGCCCAAAGAAATTCACGAGCTCCAAGCCGCTGCGGCCGTCGGCCAAATGGGTTTGGTGCAGATGTACGAAACCAAGTTGCGCGGTTGTGGCGTGGGCAGTGCGCAGGTCTTGCTCACACACGCCGACTTGGCCGACCGTGAGCGCTACCTCAACGCCCGCTCGACCCTGCTGACCTTGCTCAGCTTGGGTGTGGTGCCGGTGATCAACGAAAACGACACGGTCGTCAACGACGAAATCAAGTTCGGGGACAACGACACCTTGGGCGCCTTGGTGGCCAATTTGGTCGAGGCTGATGTGCTCATCATCCTCACGGACCAGCCCGGTTTGTACAGCGAAGACCCGCGCAAAAACCCCAACGCCCGCTTCATTCACGAAGCGCGCGCAGGTGATCCGACCTTGGAGTCCATGGCCGGTGGCGCCGGTTCGGGCATCGGCAAGGGTGGCATGATCACCAAAATTTTGGCGGCCAAGCGCGCCGCGGGTTCGGGGGCTTCCACCGTCATCGCTTGGGGTCGCGAGCCTCGCGTGCTCGAGCGCTTGTGCGAGGGCGAGGCCATTGGTACCTGCTTGGTGGCCCAGACCGCCAAGAGCCAAGCGCGCAAACGCTGGATGTCGGACCACCTGCAAATGCGCGGCTCGGTCTGGGTCGATGCCGGTGCGGTGCCCAAGTTGGTGGGGGAGGGCAAAAGCCTCTTGCCCGTGGGCATGACGGCGGTGCACGGCGAGTTTTCTCGCGGCGATGTGATCGCCGTGTGTGGCCCCGATGGCCAAGAAGTGGCCCGAGGCTTGGCCAATTACGGCAGCGCTGAGGCGCGTCTGATTTGCCGCAAGGGCTCAAGCGACTTCGAGCGTTTGTTGGGTTACGTGGGCGAGCCCGAAATGATCCACCGCGACAACTTGGTGTTAACGCGGGGCTGAGCGCTTCAGTCTGGGCGTGGGGCGCCGTTGCCCGCTTGAGACGGGTCCGGATCGTAGGTCGCGCCTGGGGGCAGCTCCATCCCGACAGGGGCTTGCCATTCACCCGAGTTGCGTGACGTTGAGCGCATGAAACGCCCGCGAGGCTCTTGGCGCGGCAGATAACGCGACAGTTCGGTCAAGGCCATTTCGTAGACGCCACGTTTGAACTCAATCACCACGTCCAGCGGCACCCAGTAGTCGTTCCAACGCCAAGCGTCGAATTCGGGGTGGCTCGTGGCGCGTAGGTTGAGCTGCCAGTCTTGCGCTTCTAGGCGCAGCAAATACCAAATTTGCTTCTGGCCTTTGTAATGCCCACGGGCATCCCGGCGGATGAACCGGTCCGGCACTTCATAGCGCAACCAGTCCCGCGTTCGGGCCACGATGCTCACGTGTTCGGGTTTGAGCCCGACCTCTTCGTGAAGCTCTCGAAACATCGCCTGTTCGGGGGTTTCGCCCCGATCGATGCCGCCTTGCGGGAATTGCCAAGAATGGGAACGGATGCGTTTGCCCCAAAATACTTGGTTCTTCTGGTTGAGCAGAATGATGCCGACATTGGGCCTGAAGCCTTCTCTGTCAAGCATAATCAACCTCAAATTTTTTAAACTGTGACCATTATGCATGGGTTGTGCACCATTGCAGCATGGGCACGATCACCTAGAACGACCCCAGCATGAAAG
>JBFZCK010000107.1:0-3434 GCA_041307965.1 Burkholderiales bacterium
CCTTGTCCAAACGGGCTTCGATGACCAGGCCCTTGGCCATGGCGTCCACCGGTGCTTTGAGTTCCAACACCTCGGCTTGCAAGAGCACCTGCTCGAGCAAGGCGTCGATGCCTTCGCCGGACTTGGCCGACACGCCCACAAAAGGCACGTCACCACCGAACTCCTCGGGCACCACTTCTTCAGCGATCAACTCGGAGCGCACGCGCTCCAAGTTGATGCCGGGCTTGTCGATTTTGGTCAAGGCCACGACCATGGGCACACCGGCCGCTTTGGCGTGTTTGATGGCTTCTTTGGTCTGGGGCATGACGCCGTCGTCGGCGGCACACACCAAGATCACGATGTCGGTGGCTTGGGCACCACGGGCACGCATGGCCGTGAAGGCCTCGTGACCGGGGGTGTCCAAGAAGGAGATCATGCCGCGTGGGGTTTCCACGTGGTAGGCACCGATGTGCTGCGTGATACCACCGGCTTCACCGGCGGCCACTTTGGCGCGGCGGATGTAGTCCAAGAGCGAGGTCTTGCCGTGGTCCACGTGGCCCATGACGGTGACGACTGGCGCACGCGAGATCAGCTCCGCGCTTTGCGAAGACACTTCGTCGGCGGTGAACGCTTCTGGATCGTCCAGCGCAGCGACCACGGCTTGGTGACCCATTTCTTCGACCACGATCATGGCCGTGTCTTGGTCCAGCGACTGGTTGATGGTGACCATCTGGCCGAGTTTCATCAGGTGCTTGATGACCTCAGAAGACTTCACACTCATCTTGTGCGCGAGTTCACCCACGGTGATGGTCTCGGGCACGTGCACTTCGATGACCTTGAATTCGGTGGGAGCGGAGAATTGGCCGCCACCGTCGCGCGAATCGCGATCGTTGCGACGACCACCGCCGCGCGGACCCGAACGCCAGTTGCTGTTGCGACCGGCGGAGGTGTCACCACGGGTTTTGATCTCTTTTTTCTTGCTGGCGTCGTCCTTCCAGGTCGACGACAGGTTCTCGGATTTGACTTCTTTTTTACCAGCCGCACCGGGGGTGGTGCTGACCGCGGGTCGCACGCCTGGCGTGCCCGCGGGCTTGTGCAGCGTGCCTTTGGCCGCGGCGGGTTTTTCTGGGGGAGGCTCGGGTTTCTTGGCCACCATGGTGCGCGCTGGCGCAGCCATCATGGCGCGGATGTTGGCGGCTTCGGTCTCGGCCTTGCGGCGGCGGTCCACCAGATCAGTGGCTTTGGCCTCCTCCACCTTTTTGGCTTCGGCTTTTTTCTCTTTGTCCGCTTGGACAGCCACCACACGAGCTTCTTCCTCGGCCGCAGCGGCGGCGGATGGCTCGGCGGCAGCCGACTCAGCGGCCGTAGCGGCCTTGGCAGCCGCACGTTCGGCTTCGGCTTGGGCTTCGCGGGCCTCTTGGGCTTCGCGCTCCAAGCGCTTTTGCGTCAGCTCTTCTTCTTGGCGACGCAACAATTCGGCTTGGCGACGTGCATCTTCTTCGCGGCGGGCCAACTCTTCGTGGTCAACGACCGAAACAGGCTGGGGAGCAGCAGGTGCCTCGGGCTCGGGCACCACGTCCTCGTCGCGTTGAATGAAGGTGCGTTTTTTGCGCACCTCCACTTGGATCGTGCGGGCACGACCGGTGGCATCGGCTTGTTTGATCTCGCTGGTGGATTTCTTCACCAAGGTGATCTTTTTGCGCTCGCCCGTGGCGGTGCCATGGCTGGTTTTGAGGTGGTTGAGCAACGCGTGTTTATCCGCTTCCGAGACGGTATCGGTCTCGGATTTTTTGCTCACGCCGGCCGCGCTGAGTTGCTCCAACAAAACGTTGGTGGGCTTGTTCAGCTCGGCGGCCAATTCGGCTACTGTGTTACTGGTCATTGGGTGTTATCTCCGCTTGGGCCTCCGCTGTTCACGATGTTTGCTGCGAGTCGTCACCGGTAAACCAGTGCTCGCGCGCCTTCATGATCAGCGCGGTGGCCTCCTCGGCGGTTTGACCCGTGATGTCGGTCAATTCGTCGGTGGCAAGGTCTGCCAAGTCGTCGCGGGTATTCACACCCGCTTCAACCAACTTGGCAATCAGGTCCACGGTCAGGCCCGACAGATCGCGCAGGTCCTGAGAGACCGTCTCCACGCTTTCTTCTTTGGCAATTTCCATGGTCAACAAGGCGTCTTTGGCGCGGGTGCGCAATTCATTGACGGTGTCTTCGTCGAAGGATTCAATTTCCAACATCTCTTGGATCGGGACATACGCCACCTCTTCCAAGCTGGTGAAACCTTCTTCGATCAGGATGTCGGCGATTTCTTGGTCCACGTCCAACTTGGCCATGAACAACTTGCGAATGCCATCGGACTCTTCGGCCTGCTTTTGGGCCGACTCGTCGGCGGTCATGATGTTGATGCGCCAACCGGTGAGCTCAGAAGCCAAGCGCACGTTTTGACCGCCGCGGCCAATGGCAATCGCCAAGTTTTCCTCGTCCACCACCACATCCATGGCGTGACGCTCTTCGTCCACCACAATGGACTGCACGTTGGCCGGGGCCAAGGCGCCAATGACGAACTGGGCAGGGTCTTCGCTCCACAAGACGATGTCCACGCGCTCGCCAGCGAGCTCGTTGGTCACACCGTTCACGCGCGACCCACGCACACCCACGCAGGTGCCGATGGGGTCGATGCGCTTGTCAAAGCTGTGCACCGCGATCTTGGCGCGCGAACCGGCATCGCGGGCGCAGCCCTTGATGTCGAGCAAGCCTTGTTCGATTTCGGGCACCTCTTGGCGGAACAACTCCACCATGAAGTCGGGCGCCGAACGCGACAAGATGATCGGTGCGCCGCGCAAGGTCAGGTCCACTTCCATGATCATGGCGCGAACACGGTCACCGGTGCGGAAGTTCTCTTTGGGGATCAGTTCGCCGCGCTTCAAGCGACCTTCGACGCGGCCGGACTCGATGATCAGATCGCCCTTGTCCATGCGCTTGACGGTGCCGACAAAGATTTTGTCGCCGCGCGACATGAAGTCGTTGAGCAGCATCTCGCGCTCAGCGTCGCGAATTTTTTGCAAGATCACTTGCTTGGCGGCCATGGCACCGATGCGGCCAATGGGCACGCTCTCAACCGGCTTTTCCAAAAAGTCACCCTCTTCGATGTCGGCGAGTTCGTCGCGAGCATCGGTGAGCAGCTCTTCGGCATCGGGGTTTTGCAAACCAGCCGAATCGGGCACCACCAACCAGCGGCGGAAGGTTTCGTAGGCGCCGGTATCGGGGTCCACGGAGACGCGGATGTCCACATCGCCCTTGTAGAGTTTTTTCGTGGCCGAAGCCAGCGCCAATTCAACAGCTCCCAAGACAACGTCGCGTTCGACGTTTTTCTCGCGGGAAATGGCATCGATCAGCATCAACATTTCGCGGTTCATATCAGTGGCCACCTTTCCAATTCACGTGTTCATTCAATTCAA
>JBFZCK010000108.1:0-4838 GCA_041307965.1 Burkholderiales bacterium
CCATCAACATCTTGGCGGTGTAGGCGGCTTTTTGGCCGGCCAGGTGAGGCCAGTTTTGGGTAGGGGCCACGCCGGTCTCACCATGGCAAGACGCACAGAACATCTGCTGGTTGACCACACGGCCGCGCTCGGCGTCGCCTTTGGGCAAGGCCGTCAAGGCCGTGCGCAACGTGGTGGGGGTCCAAGCTGCCGCGGCTGCGGCCTGGGGTTCAGACGCGCGCGATGGGCTGGCCACCACACCGACCACCAAGACGGCCGCGGCCGCCACGGCGAACACCTGGCGCGCACGGCGTGCCCAACCATCGGTCACGGCGGTGAGCTCTTGCAAGTAAGGATCGTGGGAATGAGGATCTTGTGTCATGTTGCGTTCCAGCATCTTCATCTCAAGCAAAGCAGTCGGCGGTGAAGGTGCGCAACCAAGCTTGTTGGTAGCGCGCACCGAGCTTGATCTGCGCGGGGGTGGCGTTCAAGGGCAGGTAACGGGCTTTGCCGTTGATGCGACCGATCTTGCCGTCGGCCTGGATCTTGAAGACGTCGGCCACGAACAGGCCGTAGTCCTTGCCCGCCAAGGCGTAGCAGGTGTTTTCCCACAGGGGTTCGGGCGCGGTTTTACCGGCCAGCTCTTCCACGATGGCGCGCGCCACGACCTTGGCTTGGGTGTTGGCCGAGAAGCCGCTCTTGGGCATCGCATCGGCGATGCTCGCGTCACCAATGACGTAAACGTTGGGCACCAAGGTCGAGGCAAAGGTGCGACGCTCAACAGGGCAAAAGCCGCTGCTGTCGGCCAGCCCCAAGGTCATGGCCACTTGGCCCGCCTTCATGGGCGGGATGACGTTGATGACGTCGGCCTTGATGGTCTCGCCTTCGGTTTCAATGCGCATGTTCTTGGCATCGATCTTGAGCGTGCGACCACCGTCTTTGCCGCGCACCCAGCTCAGCATGCTGGGCTTGCTGTGCTGAATCAACTCGACCTCGGCCGACATTTTTTTGACGTAGTCGTCGGGGAGGTTGAAGTTGTACAAGCGGTTCCAGCCGAGCATCATGGTCTCGTCGGTCACGAAGCTGTCTTTGGGGTCGACGATGATGACCTTGGCCGTGGGGTTGTGCTTGGCAAACCACTCGGTCATGAGCGCCGCGCGCTCATACGGGCCGGGCGGGCAGCGGTAGGGGTTGGGCGGCGCGGCCAACACAAAGGTGCCGCCTTGGCGCATGCCTTGGAGCTGCTTGGCCAAGAGCGCGGTTTGCTGACCCGGAATCCAACCCGAAGGCACGGATTGGTTGGCCACGGCTTCGCTGTAACCGGCGTAGGCGTTGTACGTGAGCTGAATGCCGGGCGAGACGATCAGGCGGTCGTAGCCGATTTTCTTTTTGCCCAGGGTGCTGATCACCCGGGCTTGGGGGTCCAGGCCGGTGACGGTGTCGAACACAAACTCAATGCCGTAACGGCTCTTGAGGGTGTCGTAGCTCACATTCAGATCGTCCATCTTGACGTGCTGGTTGAGCACTTCGGACGAACCGTAGGGGCGCACATAGACCGGGTTCTTTTCGATCACGGTCACGCGCAGTTGCGGGTTGAACAGCTTGAGGTATTTGGCAGCCGTTGCACCACCGACGCCACCGCCGACGATGACGATGTGCGCGGCGTTGTTGGCAAAGGCCAAGCTGGGTGCAGCGGCCACGGACAAGAGGCCCAAGGCCTGGGTGAGCCAGTCGCGGCGAGAAGTGTCGTGCGTGGGGTTCATCGTTGGGCTCCTGCGGCGTTGCCAAGTGCGGTTTGTGCGGCAAAGAACTCGCCCATGCCCTTGAGGTCTTCATCGCTGAAGCCTTTGGCCACGTGGCCCATCAAGGTGGCGGGGCGGCGGCCTTCGCGGAAGTCGGTCATGGTTTTGACGAATTGGCCCGCGGGCATCCCAGCCAAGGGGGCGAACGATTCGTCGCCGAGTTGGCCGTTGGTGCCGTGGCAGGCAGCACAGCTGTGCGCCATGGTGCTGGCGAGCACCGGCGCTGAAGGCGCAGGCGCGGCAGACACCGCACCAGCGGCCGCCGTTTGTGCCAAGGCACGAGCGGTCAAGGACGCCACGGCGGTGGCGCTGATGGCCAAGAGCAGCGACCACAGCACCACGCTTCGGCGTGTGCCTCGGGGCCACGTGCGGGCTTTGGAATTGTTTGCATTCATGTGTTCACTCCAGCGCTCAACGCGCCCAGACCCAAAAACCGACGGCAAAGTAAGCCACCGTCCAGGCCACCAACAGGCCCACCGACCATTGGCCCATGCGGGTCACCGCGGGGCTGGGGGTGTAGACGCCGTCTTTGTGTTGACCGGCTTGCCACGCCACGGTGAGCAAGTAGGCCAGCGTGGTGCCGCCAATCACCGCGAAGGTGACGAAGAACAAGACCGTGCTGTACCAGTCCATGTTGATGCGGTAGTCCATCGCGTCGTAACCGTGGGTGCCCAGCAGCGTGACGAAGCGCAAGACTTCACGCGCCGTGCCCACCACGATGAGTGCGACCGCACCGGCGCCAAACACGGCGTAACCCCACACACCTTGGTCCAAACGCGCACGCAAAGCCATGGGCATGGCCACCACGGCCAACAAGGCGGCCACGGCCAACCACATCCACAAAGAGCCGGCGAACCACTGCATTTTTTCGGGCAGCGTCATCATCCAAGCCGCGCCGATCAGCACGCTGACCACACCACCGATGACCATCAAGCGCTGCGCCAAGCTCAGCACAAAACCCAAATACGCCACGTCGGTTTCTTTGGCGCCTTGCAGGTAGCGGCGGTAGGCCAACAACCAGGCGCCGGTGACGGGCGCGGACAAAGCGATGAAGAACAAGAAGCGCGAGAGGTGCCACTGGTGCAGGCTGTGGCCGCTGGGGTCGATCTGACCGCCGGGTGCGTACCACTCGATCCAACGCTCGGGGTAGAACATCTGGTTGCTCAAGCTGTGCACGATGAAGCCCACGGCCAGCAACAATGCGATCGACAAGACCATCCAATAGCCACCGCGGCCACCGTCGGCCACGATGTCGTGGTTCTTCCAATAGAACGCGTACATGGCGATGTAGCCGCCAATCAGCAAGAGGATGAAGCCGATCACCCACCAAGCCGACAACACGTTGGAGGTGTACCAAAACGGGTCGTAGACCACCTGCACAAACAGCAAAGGGGCCACACCGATGACGATGGCCACCGAGACCGCGATCTTGGCGGTGACCAACATGGCGCTGGCCAGACGACGCCACTTCAGGTCGGCTTGGAATGCGCCGCGCAGCGTCAACGTGGCCGCACCCAACATCACTTGCACGGCCGCGATGTGCAGCGCAAAGGTGAGCACGCCCAAGATCAGGAAGATCACCGGGTGCGAGGGCACACCGGCTTGATCGCGCAAGGCGTAGAGCATTTCTGGGGTCATGGATTTACTCCTGGGCCTGCACCACCAGCGGGCTGGCGGGTGCTTGGGCGATGGACTGAATGAAGGCGGCCAAGGCGCGTGCTTCCACGTCGTTCAAGGGCACTTGGGGCATGTACAAGGTGTTGCCACCCGAGAGCGCCGCTTGCAAATAGGTCGCGATGTCGGCCTCGCTGTGCTGGCCCACAAAGTAGTTGGCCAAGGGGCGGATGCCGGTGCTCGAGAGCGAGTGGCAATTCGAGCACGTGGTCAGGGCCAATGCACGGCCGGCTTCGACGCGGTTGGCGTCGGTCACGGTGCGCAGGTGCTCGGGCATGAACACATGGGTCTTCAAGAAGCCGTGGGCTTCAATGTGGGGGATCTCGGACTTCACGCCCATGCCCGGCACGTCACGGCCCACCACTTGGTTGGAGTAGACGTATTGACCGGCCACCCAAGGCTTGCGAATGGATTCGCGGGCCACTTCTTCGGGCCACAAACCAAAGACCAAAATCACCACCGTCATCACGCCCGCCAGGCCCGAGATGATGGCGCGCGGCTGCACCAGCGTGAGCAAGAAGTAAGCAATCGTGCCGCCCACCGCGGCCATCAAGGCCATGGGGAAGTGGGCGGGCAAGCGGTTTTCCAAGACCACTTCGGCGGTCTCGGGCAGCGTGGCCAAGTACCACTGCAGCATGAGCGCGCCAATGACCGCAGCGACGATGCCCAACACGGCGAGTTGACGGCCGATTTGTTTTTTCACCTCGAGGTCTTTGAAGCCACCGACCACGATGCCACCGACCACCGCGGTGATGGTGAACATGAAGGCGGTGCGCATGCCCAAGTGGGCAAAGGTGTTGGGGCCGTAGAAGGCGTTGAGCACACCACCGGTCTCAAACCAGTTGGCACTGCCTGGCCACATCATGAAGCTCAAGATGCCCACGATCACCAGCATGGTGGTGTAGGACGTCAAGCCAAAGATGACGGCGATGCGCGTGTGGGTTTTGACGTCGATGCGACCGGCCAAGTACACCAGCATGTACACGCCCACGACCTCAATGACAAAGAACACCCACTCGGTGGCCCACATCCACACAAAGCTGTGGATCAGCGCGGAGATGCCACGCGGGCTGGCCACGGTGGTGGCGAACCAGATGCCGGGGCCGGTGATCGAGCCCAACACGTAGCTGAACACGAGCAAAAACAGGCCGTAGCGGCGGATGAACTCGAGCAACTCGGGTTTGTTGTGCCGGTGCGCGTGGTTGGCCAACCAAGCAAAAAAGATGGCCGCGCCGACCGAGGTGTGGGAGAACAGCACGTGAATGGTGGCCATCAAGCCCACCACCCAACCGCTGCCCACGCCCGGTTCGAACCAGGTGGGGTAAAGACCGATCATGTCCACAGGAGCGATTCCTTATGTTGCGCCGCCCTGCCCCATGGCAA
>JBFZCK010000109.1:0-12377 GCA_041307965.1 Burkholderiales bacterium
GGCAAGCACATCTCCATCAACTCCAGCCCGCGACCGCCGGCCACCGGCCAAAAGTAGTTGCTGGAAAAACTCGGGCCGCTGATGCGCGTGGCCGCATCACACGCGCGCCGGATGTCTGGCAAAGCTTGGTCGCGCGGCAAAGTCTGGAACAGGTCGCCCAAATATGGCGATGAGCTCGGCACGAGCAAGACCATGTCGGGGTTGCGCCACTCCAAACGAACCAGCTCACGGTGGCCTTGCAGCAAACGCTCGGCGCGCTGCGCCCACAACGCGCTGTCGGGATCGGCGGTGTTCAAGAGCTGCAGCATTTGGGTGTTGCGGGTGAGCTCGCTGCGCATGTCATTGGCCAAGGCTTCGACGTCGCGCGACAGTCCCTCTTGCTCGCGCGTCCATTCGTACTCGCGGGCCAAAAACACCAACACACCCAACAAGCCCGCCAACAACACCAAGAGCAAAAAACCCACCAGCCACCAACGCCGGGGGTAACGCCAAGCGCGCTTCAAGGCCGTGGTTCGCGGCATCACAAACGGCGGTGCTGCAAAGCCGGCAGCTGGCTGCGCACCGAGCGCAAACGGGTGCGATCAATTTCAGCCATGGCAAAGCCCGGCCCGTCGGCATGGACCGCCAAGACCTCGCCCCACGGATCGATCACCATGCTGTGGCCCCAGGTGCGTCGACCATTGTCGTGTGTGCCGCCTTGCGCGCTGGCGATCACATAGGCTTGGTTTTCGATGGCGCGCGCGCGCAACAAGACTTCCCAATGGGCTTGGCCTGTGGTGTGGGTGAAGGCCGCGGGCACCAACAACACATCGGCGGCCAAGGCGCGGTAGAGCTCGCCAAAACGCAGGTCGTAGCAAATGCTCATGCCCACACGCCAAGGCTCGTCCTGACCCTCGGGCAGACCCCAAGCGGTGGGCACGTCGCCGGCCGAGAGCACGGCCGACTCGTCATAAGACTCGCGCCCATTGTCAAACCGGAACAGGTGGATCTTGTCGTAGCGGCTCAAGGCCTGGCCTTGTGGGTCAAACACCAGGCTGGCGTTGGCCACGTGCAAAGGGTCATCGGTGGCCATGGGCAAGGTGCCCCCCACCAACCACACGCCGCAGTCGCGGGCCCATTGGGCCAGAGCATCTTGAATCGGGCCTTCGCCGGGCCGCTCGGCCAAAGCCAATTTGTCGCTGTCGTGGTGACCCATGAAACAAAAATACTCGGGCAAGACCACCAGTTGCGCGCCCGCTTGCGCGGCCCGCACCACCCAGTGGTGAGCTTGGGCCAAGTTATCGGCCACATCGGCACCCGAAACCAGTTGAACCGCCGCCACTTTCATGAGGGTCTCCTGAACATCAAGGCGCTTTGCGCGCCGGTGGGGTGATTTTGGTCACCTGGGGCTCGGCCCAAGAGCCGGTCACCCGCATGTGTTGGGTCACTTTGTTTTTGAGCGGGGTGCGCATGAGCACCTGCGCCAACAGCGTGCTCCAACCCAAAGCCGGGTTCACCGCGATCATGGCCAAAGAGGCAGCGCCCACGTTGATCTCGGGCACGATCACCACGTCAAGATCTTGTTCGCGACGCACCAAATCGATGTGCCCTTGAGTGCGCACGTCCACCAACAGACTGCGGATGCGCAAATCTTGGCTGGTGGCCACACCTTGGACGACGTCCATCGTTCCACTGAACTCATCAAACACAAAACCTTGAACAAAGGCGTTGCGGAAGTCCAGTAGAAACAACCTGGGCAATGCTTGCAAGCTCAAGATACCCAACAATCGGCCCGCACCGGGTTTGATCTTCAAAATTTGGCCGTCTTTCAAATTCAAGGCCCATTGCCCCGACAAGCTGGGCAAGTCTGGGGTGATGGGTGAGCCTGCCCATGCCACGGTGCCGCTGACCTGGCCTTTGCCGCCGTCCAAGTTGCCCGGTTGTCCCACGCGGGTCAACAGGGCACCGGCGTCGCGGATGTCCACATCAAACTTCAGTCCGGTGCTTCTGGCGTCCGACGATGCCACCGAGGCCCATTGGCCGCTGGCGTTGAGGGTGGCCTCGGGCAAGGTCATGCGCAAGCGACGCAAGAACCACGAATGCTGATCACCGCTGTCTTGCTGCACCGCTTCAATTTCCAAGCGACCCAAGTCAATGGGGCCCACCGACAAGCGCTCAACCACCACATCCAAAGAGGGGATGGACGTGGGCTGTTCGACCACCGCTTTCACCTCGGCCTTGGCAGCTTGGGCGTCGGCCGCAGGCACCGCGAGGTGGCTCAGCCGTGCATGAACGTGGGCCACTTTGCCCGGTGTGGGCAGACGCAAACGCAACTCGCCCTGGGCTTCTTTGGCGTTCACGTTGGCCACCCATTCGCCCGCCTCGTGGCGAGCCTGCAAGAGCAAGGGGCCAAAACGTCGTTGCCCAGCGCGCAAGGTCTCGATCTCCACCCTCACCCAACGGGGCCAGTACGCCGTGTTGGGGTGCAGCGGCGGCGTGGGCCCTGGTGCCGCTGGCGCTGAAGGCATTGGCGGGGTGGCCGATGCCAAGACGGTCTGCCAAGCGTCGACATCCAACAGCGGCAGGCGAACGCTGGCGGCCCACCCTGGTCCAGGATCGGCTTGAGGCGCGCTGGGCGCTGCACCCAGCCAAGCGTGACCGGCGACCACCACCGGGTCGGCGCGCAAATCGCGCCGCCAATCCAAGTCCACGATCTGCTGCGGGCCTTTGCCCAGTTGCAACAACCAGCGATCGGCCACGGCGCGCACGCCATCGAAGCGCTCCACGCTGGTGCGCAGCCGCAAGGGCAGTGCCGCGGCGGCGGTCTTGTTCAAGGGTGCGGGCAGGTCCATGCCCCAGCCCACCAAGTCGCTGCTCAAGTCAATTTCGGGCACACCACCGCGCACACCCAAACGCAGCTGCACGGGGGTGCTGCCGCTCATGCGCTGGGCGAGTCGTGAGACGGTGCCGAGCTGGGCTTGGCGCAAGCCCTCCGCTGAGAGCTGGCCTTGCACCTCAAACGCCAATTGGCTGGGCTGCCCGGGCGCCACGGCCACGGTGCCACCTTGGATCGACCAGTCGCCGCCCAAGACCCGCGCTTGTGTGGGCTGGACCGTGAAGCCTTTTTCGTCGAAATCGATGCGCCCCACGATGTTTTGCGCGGGTGGCGTAGCGGGACTGTGGCGCAGGGTCAAACCATTCATCGCCACGTGGCCTTGCAAGCGCAAATTGGGCTCGTCCGCGAATGCCATCTGCAGCGCCAAGCCCCCGGCGATGTCGCCCTCGGCCTGGGTCAGCGCCAAGGCCCCCGCGGTCATCCGACTCAAGGGAGAGTGGTTAACGTAGTGCAAGAGTGCGGGCGCAGGTCCATTGAGCGCAAGGTTCACGCTCAGCTGAGCGGGGCCTTGCGCCAAATCGGTGATGGCCACTTGGCCCTCGCTCACGCGCACGCCAGGGGCGTCTTGCACATCGGACTCGATCGGTCCCACCCGCAAGGAGCGACCATCGAAGCGCAAAGCCGTGCTGGCCTGCTGCAAGCGCGGCCAGGGCGCGTCGGTGGCGTCGTGCAAATAGGGTGGCAGGTAAGCAAAATCCACGTCGCGCATGTCGGCATCGATCGTGAACACGCCTTTGGCATTGGGGCGGCCCAGCGGCAAATCGGCCAAGTCACCGTTCACACGGATCACCACTTTGGGCGCGCGCCCATCCACAAAACCCTCACGGACGTAACGGCGCACGCCCGGCGACACCTGCAGTGGCATGTATCGGTGCACGGCGTTGAGCGTCACATTGCGCAATTGCGCATGGAGGTCCATCACACCCGGGAAACGTTGATCACCCGTGGCCCCCGGCACCGTGCGCCACTGGCCACGGATGTCCCCGTGCCAGTCGGCTGTGGCCAAGCTCAGCGACTTGATCGAGGCCTGAATGCCCTGTTCGTCCATGGCCCACGCCACCGCGCCTTCGAGCTGATCCACCGCCACGCGGGGTTCGTCCAAGACGCCCAACAAATTCAGCTCGCCTCGCTCCATCTTTAACTGCGCTTGCCCGCCGTCTTGGTGCAAAGAAAAGTTCACATTCAAGCCACGCCACCCGGGGCCCGGTGGCACCTGCTCGGTCCCATGGTCGACCCACGCGATCCGGCTGACCTGTCCCGATGCTCGGTACGGGCCGCGCCAGACGGGCTCGCCTTGGGGCTGCGGCCAATCCCAGTGCCATTGGGCATTCAACTCATCCACCCGGCCAGCCACGTCCCAACGCTCCATGGCCTGTTTGATCGTCAAGGGCAAGGCAAACTGCTGCGCCAACGGCTCCAAGGTGCTCAAGTCCACGCCCCGCGCCTGGAGCTCATCGGTCGCCTGTGTGCCGTCGGCCGATCGGCGTCGCTCCACACGCAACCAATCGCTGCGCCAAGGCAAGCCGGTTTCGGTGACCAAGCTCAAACGGTCAAAGGACAAAGCCAAACGCTCACCCCACTCGGCCCGCACCACGCCCTTCAACTCGCTCAAACGGTGCACCGGCGCTTGCGCCTCAGTCTGCCAAGCCAAGGTGGGCCAATTCAAATCCACCGTGGCCGCTTGCGGCTGGCCTTGTTCGAGCGTGACCCAAGCTTGCAGCGCACCGGTGCCATCCACGTGGGTCACCACGTGCGGCGCCTCTGGCCAAACCGACAGCAAAGACAACCACGGCTGCGTGTTGACGACAGGCGCCATGGCGTGCACGGTGCCGTCCCAATGCGCCCAAGGGGCAGCTTCGGGGTTGTTTTCGGTGTTGGTCCAATTGCCCTGCAAGCGCACGGGGTCACCCCAAGCCTCGGGGGGCTTGATGTCCAAACGCGCGCTGTGCGTGTTGCCTTGTCGGCGCAAGACCGCTTGCACGCCCGTGAACGTCACGGTGGCTTGGCCTTGGTGTTCGTTGGTCCACAACACGCGGCCGTCTCGCAGGGCCAGTTCGGTTTGCGCCAGCACCCAGCGCGCACCCGCCGAGTCGCTCTCGTCTTTGGGGCTGACATCCAAGCCCGCCGCCCACCAACGGCCATCGGCGCTGCGCCGCACGTGCACGACTGGGGCATCTACCACGACTTGCTCAAAGCCCTTGTGCCACAAAGACGTGAAACTCAAACTGGCCTGCAAGCGTTGCAATTCAAATGCGATGTTGCCTTGTTCGTCACGCCAGCGCACGTCGCGTGCGATCCAGACGGGCGAGCGCCACCAACCGCGCCCCTCGGCCTCCAAGGCGCCGATTTCCACCGGCATGCCCAAGGCCGTTGAGGCCAAACTTTGCGCCTCGCCGCGCCACTCGCCGATTCGCGGCACAATCCAAAATTGCAACGCCGCCCAGAACACCACGAACGCCATCGCCACCACGCCCAACAAGCCCCAAACGAGGTGGGAGACGATCGATGAATACGCGGCGATTCGAGACAGCGTGGCTTTGAAGACTGACATGGGTTTCCTTGCAACTCCAAATTATGACGCCCCTCTCTGCTCACGGCTCTAACACCGCCGCTTTTTTGCGCCCTTCGGCGGAACATTCGCGCTTTGTGGCGCGCGTTCGCCGACGCTACGCCGACGTCTTGCCCCTTTTGCCCTGCGGCGTGCCGCGCAAAGCGCAGATGCTGTTGGGCTTGTCTGCGCTTGAAGCCACGGGGCTCAACACCCCCTCGGCCTTGCGGGTGTTGCGTCACCTGGTCTTGGAGCGCTTGGCCGTGCTCGACACCGAGCAAGGTGCGCCTTTGAGCGACGTCACACACCCCATGACCGAACTGGCCGAGCTGGCCTTGGACGTGGCCTACCAACTGGCGATGGTCGAACTCACCGAGTTGCACGGCACGCCCATGGCGGGCGATGTGGCGGCGCAGTGTTGGATCATGGGCATGGGCAAGCTCGGCGCGCGCGAACTCAATGTCTCGAGCGACATTGACCTGATTTATGTTTACGACCAAGACGGCGAGACCACCGGCAATGCCCAAGGGCGTTTGCGCATCACCAACCACGAATTTTTCGGCAAGTTGGTCAAACACATTTACCAAACTGTGGGTGAGAGCACCGAACACGGCCTGGTGTTTCGCGTCGATTTGGCCTTGCGCCCCAACGGCAACTCCGGTCCATCCGCGGTGTCTTTGACTGCCTTGGAGACCTACTTTGTGGTGCAGGGCCGCGAATGGGAGCGTTTTGCTTGGCTCAAGAGCCGGGTGGTCGCGCCCTTGAGTGCGGTGCGCGACGGCAGCGCAAGCGCCTTGCGCAGCGTGGTCTTGCCCTTTGTCTTTCGACGCTACTTGGACTACAACGTCTTTGAAGCCCTGCGCCAGTTGCACCACCAAATTCGCGACCACGCGGCCAAACGCGCCGCGGGCAATCCGGGGCGGGCCAACGACGTCAAGCTCTCACGTGGGGGCATCCGCGAAATCGAATTCACCGTGCAATTGTTGCAAGTGGTGCGCGGTGGTCAATTCCCCGAGCTGCGCCGCCGACCCACGCTGGACGCACTGCCGCGCTTGGCCACGGCCAAACTGATGTCGACCCAAACCGCACAAGCTTTGTCCGAGGCTTATGTGTTTTTGCGTCAAGTCGAGCACCGCATCCAATATTTGGACGACCAACAAACCCACCTCATGCCCACACAAGACGCCGACCTGTTGTGGGTGGCGCAAACCATGGGCTTTTCGCAAGTGGGTGCGTTTTTGCAAGCCCTGAGCGCACACCGCGAAACTGTGGCGCAAGAGTTCGACACCCTGCTCGGCGGCGAGTCCAGTGGACCGTGCCCGAGCGGTCAGTGCGGGAGCAAGGCCGCCAAGGGCGCGGCCCCCGAAGACTTTGCAGCACTGGTGGCTGAGTTGCCCATCGGGTTGGGCGAAAAGGTCTTGGATTGGAGCGCACAGGCCCGCGTGGGTGCTTTGCGCGAGGACGCGCGCAGCCGCGTGTACCGGCTGATCCAACGCACCGGTGCCTGGATTGAAGAAGGCCGCGTGAATGAGGTTGGCGCTTTGCGCTGGATCGACTGGGTCGACTCCATGCTGCGACGCGACAGCTACTTGGCCTTGTTGCAAGAACGACCTTCGGTGCACGAGCGCTTGCTGCGCCTGTTGGGCTCGGCCAAGTGGCCTGCGCGCTACCTGCTCAAACACCCGGGCGTGATCGACGAACTCGCGGGCCAAGCCTTGCTGCAAGACCGTTTCGACGCCGCACAATTCGAATCCGAGTTGGAAGCTCGCCGCCGCTCGCTGCAAAGCACGGGTGAAGACGACGACGAAACCCTGCTCGATTTGCTGCGCCGTGCGCACCACGCGGAGGTTTTCAGCACCTTGGCGCGCGATGTGGAGGGCGTCATCACCATCGAACAAGTGGCCGACGACCTCTCGGCCTTGGCCGACTCGGTGCTGCGTGTGACGGCCCTGTGGTGTTGGAGCCGCCTGAAAAACCGCCACCGCGAGCAGCCCCGCTTTGCCATCATCGGCTACGGTAAGTTGGGCGGCAAAGAGTTGGGTTACGGCAGCGATCTGGACATTGTGTTTGTGTTCGACGATGAAGACGACAACGCCAGTGAGATCTACTCGGCCTTTGTGCGCAAGCTCATCAACTGGCTGACGGTCAAAACTGGTGAAGGCGACTTGTTCGAAATCGACACCGCGCTGCGGCCCAACGGCAATGCAGGCATGTTGGTCAGCAGTTTTCGCTCCTACGCCGACTACCAACAACAGCGCGGCAGCAACACCGCTTGGACTTGGGAGCACCAAGCCATGACACGGGCCCGCTGCGTGCTTGACCCAACCTCAGGCACCGAGCCCAACCCTTTGGGTGAGCGCTTCGAAGCGGTGCGCGAAACCGTCATCACCGCCGAACGCGATGCCGCCGCCTTGGCCCAAGAAATCCGGGCCATGCGCGACAAGGTGCGCCAAGCCCACCCGACGCGCGCTGGGATGTTTGACGTCAAACACAGCGTGGGCGGCATGGTGGACATTGAATTTGCCGTTCAGCATTTGGTTTTGTCACAGGCCCGACACCACCCCAGCTTGCGCCCCAACGTGGGCAACACCGCCTTGCTGCTCAACGCCGAAGCCGTGGGTTTGTTGCCCAAGGGCTTGGGCTTGGCCGCCTCTGAGGCTTACCGCGCCTTGCGCCATTTGCAACACCATGCGCGCTTGGACGAAACGCACCCCGAGGTGGACCCGTCCACCATGGACGTGCACATCGCCGCGGTACAAGCCTTGTGGCAACACGTGTTGGGCGCCGATGCGCCGCCCGCGCCATGATGCGATCCTCCCGCAGCTGGTTGTTGTTGTGCGCTTTGCACGCCGTGAGCAGCATGTTGCTGTGGTGGGCCGGTGAGTCCGTTTATGCACCCTTGGTTTGGCGGGCCGATCACGCGTGGGGCGAACCATGGACCTGGTGGACCAGCGCATGGGTTCACCTCAACACCGCACACCTGATCGGCAACCAAATTGCCATGGGCATGCTGGCCGGCTTGGCTTGGCTGGTTCGACCCTCGCGCCGCAGCACCTGGGCTTGGTTGTTGTGCTGGCCGCTGCTGCAGCTCAGCCTGTGGGTGTGGCCACAAATTGGTTATGCCGTGGGCTTGACCGGTTTGCTGCACGCGGGTGCAGCGATCTTGGGTGTGGACCTGTTGCTGCGCCGCATCCGCATTCCCAAAGCCCGCCGCTGGGGCGCTTTGCTGTTGTTGGCTTTGCTCATCAAGTTGCTCTTGGAACAAGCGTGGCGCCAGCCCGTGGTGTGGAACGCCGCCGACGACATGGCCGTCGTACAAGCGCTGCACCTGAGCGGTGCGTTCTGGGGGGTGGTCTTGTCTTTTTCGCGCGGCCTGGCGGGCACGCACGACATTTACTGGCGGTGGTCGGCGCGCCAACGCTCCACCAGTGGGGCGATATCGGCCAAGTGACCCAGATTGACGTACAGCGCGGGCTCGTGTCCGCGCTGGGCGTTGTGCATCAAGCGCTGCAAGGCGGTGTTGGTGCCGCCCACCCAAATTTCGATCGAAGGGTCCAGCAACTCTCGCAACTGGCTCAGCGCGGCAAAAGCGTCTCGTGGGTTTTGCGCCCCAGAAAAACCCAAGCCCACCACGTTGACTTGGCCCGTTTGCACCGCCGAGACGATGTCGGGCACGGGCGTTTGCAAACCCAAAGACTGCAAAGCACACCCGGCATAGGCCATGGCGCACTCGGCCATCAACACCCCCAAGCCGTGCTCTTCGCCAGGCAGGGTGGTGGTCAACACGCGCGGCCCTTGGGCGCGGGTGTTTTCTCGGATGATCCACAGCGCTTGGCGCATGACCGTGCTCACCGTCTCGGTGTACAGGTGCTCCTCGTGCACGGCCAAACGCCCTTCCAGCCAGGCTTGGCCCACGGCCACGTTCACCGGCGCGACCACATCGCTCAGAAAACCCATCAAGCCGCGTGACTGCTCGGCGCTCACCAGAGCTTCGCGCAAACCCTGACTGTCTTGCGCGTACAAAAACGACAACCAGTACTCCACATCCGCGTTCGCCATCGCATCACCCCGCACTTGGGGCTGCGCCACCTGTTGCTGCAAAGACATCAAGGTCCCCAAAGGCAACTGCACCACGCGGGCGGGGCGGTAGCCCGCGTCCAACAACCGGCGAATGTGACGCAACCTTTGCAGCTGAGACTCGTCATACAGCCGTTCCCCCAAGGCGTTGCGCGTGGGCACCGGAAAGCCGTAACGGCGCTCCCACACCCGCAGCACATCCTTGGACAAGCCGGTGTCTCGCTCGACATCGGCGATGCTGTATTCCAGTGAGGGATTCAGGTTTAAACTTGTCATGGACAAAAAACGAGGTTTTCGACAATTATGGCGCTATCAGATACGTTTGGCACTTCTCGCAAACCCGCCCCCGGGCCGCGTGGCCGCGTGGCTGTGGTGGGCTCGGGCATTGCAGGCTTGGCGGCCGCACACCACCTGCAGGGTTGCGCCGACATCACGCTGTTGGAGTCGGGAGATTACTTTGGCGGCCACACCCACACCGTGGACATGCGCTTGCCCAACGCCCAAGGGCACATGGTCGACTTCGGTGTGGACACCGGCTTTTTGGTGCTCAACGAGCGCACCTACCCGAATTTGCTGGCCCTGTTCAAGACCTTGGGCGTGGACATTGCGCCCTCGGACATGTCGTTTTCGGTGCAGGTGCCCGAACAGCCGGGCCAGCGCCGCATCGAGTGGAGCGGCTCCAACCTCGCCACGGTGTTTGCTCAGCGCCGCAACCTGATCAGCCCGCAGTTTTGGGGCATGTTGTCCGATATCGTGCGCTTCAACCGCCTGTGCACCGCCATGGCAGAGCAAGGTCTGGACCGCACCGACGGCCCCTTGATGGAACCGTTGGGTGACTTTTTGAAGCGTGAGGGCTTTGGCGAAGCGTTTCGGCATTGGTACTTCTTGCCCATGATGGGCTGCATTTGGAGTTGTCCGACCGACCAGATGTTGGCCTTCCCCGTGGCCACCATGGTTCGTTTCTGCCACAACCACGGCCTCATCCAAGTGAGCAACCGACCCCAGTGGTACACCGTGCGCGGCGGCGCGCGCCACTACGTCGACGCCATCACCGCGCGCATCGCCGACAAACGTTTGAACACCCCGGTGCGCGCCATCGTGCGCGATGCCGACGGCGCGCACGTGCACACCGACACGGGCAGCGAGCGCTTTGATCATGTCGTGCTGGCCTGCCACAGCGACCAAGCCTTGGCCTTGTTGGGCGCGGGCGCCACCGCCTCCGAGCGCGAGGTGCTCGGTGCCATCCCTTACCAAGCCAACGTCGCGGTGTTGCACACCGACAGCTCGGTGCTGCCCGCGCGCCGCGCCGCCTGGGCCGCGTGGAACTACGAACGCGCAGCCGACGCCGACCGCGAGCAGGCCCGCGTGTGCCTGCACTACTGGCTCAACGCTTTGCAGCCCTTGCCGGTGGAGCAGCCCGTGGTGGTCTCGCTCAACCCGCAACGCGACATCGACGAACGCCACGTGGTGGGCCGTTATGAGTACGCGCACCCGGTGTTTGACTTGGCGGCCATCCGCGCCCAAACCCAAGTGGCAGGCTTGCAAGGCCAACAACGCACGCACTTTTGCGGCGCTTGGATGGGCTATGGTTTCCATGAAGACGGTCTCAAAGCGGGCATGGCTGCGGCCGATTCGGTGCGCCAAGCCATGGGGGTGAGCGCTTGAGTCGGGTCCAAATTGGCTTTGGGGAGGTGCGCCACACGCGCCACCGCCCCCAGCGCAACGCCTTTGCCTACCGCGGCTTTTTCCTTTGGCTGCCCATGCGCGCCTTGCGCGAGCAGGCCGATCCGGTGCTCGCGCGCAACCGCGCTGCGCTGCTGTCGTTTCACGACCGCGACCACGGTGTGGGCGGCGCCGACAGCTTGGCGTGGTTGGAGTCGGTGCTGACCGAACACGGCGTGACCGATGCCGATGGCGAGGTTTGGCTGCACACCTACCCGCGCATCTTCGGATACACCTTCAACCCGGTGAGCTTTTGGTTCTGCCACCGCGCCGATGGCCGCCTTCGCGGCGTCTTGGCCGAGGTCAACAACACCTTTGGCCAGCGCCACTGTTACTGGATCGATCAGCCCTCTTACGGCGTGCCCGCTTGGGCCGACAAGGTGTTCCACGTCTCACCGTTTTGCCCCGTGCAAGGCCGCTACCGCTTTGTGTTCATGCGCACCGAGGACGGACGGGTCGTCTCGCGCATCGACTACATCGACGAAGACGGTGCCGAGCCGCTGATCAACACCAGCGTGAGCGGCCAGCTCGAAGACCTGACCCCACAAGCCCGACGCCAGGCGCTTTGGAAATACCCCGCCATGACATGGGGTGTCATCGCCCGCATACACTGGCAAGCCTTTCGTTTGTGGCGCTTGCGCACCCCGTTTTTTAAGCTCGCCCCCATGCCAAAGGCTTTCGTCACCCCACCGACGACGGCACCCACTCCTCCCACGCTCAACCGCCCATGACACACGCCATGAACAGTCGCAGCCCCACCGCTTCCTCGCCCGCCCGTGCCAGCACGCCCCCCGCCGCCGCCCGAGCCGCTTTGCGTTTGCTCGAACGCTTGGAGCACGGCCACCTGCGCATCGAATTGCCCGACGGCACGGTGCGCGAATTTGGCCAAGGGGGTGGCCTGCACGCCAGCATGCACTGGCACAACTGGGCGGTCTGCCAAGCGGCCTTGCAATCCGGTGACATCGGCTTTGCCGAAACCTACATCGCGGGCGACTGGACCACGCCCAACCTGACGGCGCTCATCGAACTCATGATCGCCAACCGCGACGCGATCGAAGACGCGGTCTACGGCTCTTGGCTCGGTCGCTTGAGCTACCGCGTGCGCCACTGGCTCAACCGCAACTCCAAGCGCAACAGCCGCAAAAACATCCACGC
>JBFZCK010000110.1:0-16483 GCA_041307965.1 Burkholderiales bacterium
GGGTGGTGTCGTAGTGGCTCATGACAGGGCGTGTGAAATGTCGTGGCTGGGGATTTTTCGGTCAAACGTCAAGGTGGCTTCAACGTGCTGCAGGTGTTCATCCATCAGACGAACCGCCAAGGCCTCGTCTCGCTTGGCCAAAGCGTTCACGATCTCAACGTGCTCGTCGGTCGAGTGCTCTGCGGCCAAGGTGCTTTGGTACATGAGGGTGATGAGCGAGCAGCGCGAGATCAGGTCGCCCAACATATCGGCCAACACTTGGTTGCCCATGAGCTCGGCCATGCGCACGTGGAAGTCACCCAATATTTCGGTGCGGCCCGACACATCCGGGCTGGCCACGGCTTTGCGCTCCATGGCCAAGTGCGCTTTGAGGGATTTGATTTTGGCGGGTGTGACTTGTCGAACAAAAGCCCGGGTCATTTCGGCTTCCAACATCCGCCGAACCGCGAACACCTGTTTGGCCTCTTCCACCGATGGCGAGGCCACAAACGCACCGCGCGCAGGCTCCATGCGGATGAGCCGGTTCTGGGAGAGTTGAAACAACGCCTGGCGCACCAAGGTGCGCGAGACCCCGAAGTGGTCGGCCAATTTCTGCTCGGCCAGCTTGGTGCCCGGCAAGAGCCGATGGTCCACAATGGCTCGCGTGAGCGATTCCACGATCACATGGGTGCTTGATGTCGTATCCATGGGTTCATGATAGCCAGAAAAACCAAAACTGTATACACTTTGGTCGACCATCCAACAGGAGCAGCCATGGGCTTGAGCACACACGTTTTGGACACCATGCACGGCTGCCCCGCCGCCGGCATGTCGGTGTCTCTCTTCACGACCGACGGCGAACGCGCGACTTTGGTCAAAGCGTTCACCCTCAACAGCGACGGACGCAACCCCGATGGCCCTTTGTACGACAACGCCAGCCTGAAGGTGGGCACCTACCGCTTGGTGTTTGATGTGGCGGGCTATTTTTCCGCCCAAGGCGTGACCTTGCCGGAACCCAACTTCCTCAACCGCGTCTCCCTGGACTTTGGCGTGGCCCACGCCGACCAGCACTACCACGTGCCGCTCTTGGTCAGCCCTTGGAGCTACTCGACCTACCGCGGCAGCTGAGCCCAGCACGGCCCACCCATGCCCCACCACACCCACGAACTTTGGCCGTACCTGAGCCGATTACCGGCCATCTTGGTGTCGGTGGAGCGGACCGCGGGTTCGGTGCCCCGCGAAGTAGGGGCTTGGATGGCGGTGTTCGCCGATCGGGTCATAGGCACAGTGGGTGGTGGCCATTTGGAGTGGTCGGCCATCGCCGCGGCTCGCGCACAACTGGCCTCGGCCACCACGGTCTGGCGACAGGACGTGGCCTTGGGCCCGAGCTTGGGTCAGTGCTGTGGTGGCCGCGTGCAGCTGGTGTTCGAACCCGTGACGGCCCAAGACATCGATGCGCTGCGCCAGCGCCTGCGCCCCGCATTGCACCCGGTGGCGCTCTTTGGTGGCGGACACGTGGGTCGCGCGGTCGTCAACGCCCTGTCGCCCCTGCCGTTTGCGCTGCACTGGGTGGACAGTCGCGACGAGGTGTTCCCCACGGACTTGTCTCCAGCGGTGCGCACCGAGCACGCCGACCCGGTGCACGACGCTGTGCACGATCTGGCGCCGGGCAGTTTCGTGCTGATCATGAGTTTTTCCCACGCCGAAGACTTGGACATCGTGGCGGCCTGCTTGCAGCGCCAACGCGAGCGCCACGACTTGCCCTTTGTCGGCTTGATCGGCAGCCAAACCAAATGGACCAAATTTGGTCGTCGCTTGATCGAGCGCGGCCACTCCGAAGTCGAGTTAAAACACATCACCTGTCCCATCGGCCTGCCGGGTATCACGGGCAAAGCACCGGCGGTGATCGCGGCCAGCGTGGCGGCACAAATGCTGTTACAACTGTATACAATTTAAACCCTGGTCGCAGCGGCGCCAAAGACACCCGTCTTTTGTTCGCGACCCATGACTGCTCACAGCGCCCGCGGTGGTGAGCAGGTTGGAGACTGCTGGTATGGAAGCGTATCTTCTGGACTGGGCCAACCTGCTCTTGCGTTGGCTGCACGTGATCACGGCGATTGCCTGGATTGGCTCATCGTTCTACTTTGTCTTTTTGGACAACAACCTCCTCAAGCCCACCTCGCCTGACTTGTTGGACAAGGGCGTGGACGGTGCGATGTGGGCCGTGCACGGCGGCGGGTTCTACAACCCCCAAAAGTACATGGTGGCGCCCAAAAAAATCCACACCCCACTGCATTGGTTTTATTGGGAGAGTTACTCCACTTGGCTCAGCGGTTTTGCGCTGTTCACGGTGCTCTACCTGTTCAATGCCGGCACGTTTTTGATCGACAAAACGGTGTTCGATTGGTCACCCACCGCAGCCATCCTGACCTCGCTGGGATTTTTGGTGACGTTTTGGTTCGTTTACGACGCGGTGTGTCGCGTCTTTGGCTTCAAGAAAAATGGCGAAGCCATCGTCGCGGGCCTGATGCTCGTGGTGGTGGCTTTTGCCTCTTGGCTGGCCTGTGAACTCTTCGCCGGGCGCGCGGCTTTCTTGCTGGTCGGCGCCATGATCGCCACGGCCATGAGTGCCAACGTGTTTTTCTGGATCATCCCTGGACAAAAAACCGTGGTGGCGGCCATGACCTCTGGCCAACCTTACGATGCCGACGCGTTGGCCATCCACGGCAAACGCGGCAAGCAACGCAGCGTCCACAACACCTACTTTACGTTGCCGGTGATCATCGCGATGCTGAGCAACCACTACGGCTTCCTGTACACCGCTGAACACAACTGGGTGGTGCTGTTTGTGCTGATGTTTGCGGGCGCTTTGATTCGCCAGTTTTTTGTGCAACGACACGGTTGGCACCATGGTCGCGCCAAAAACCCATGGCCCTTTGCCGCGCTGGGCGTGGTCTTGTTGATCTCACTGATCGCTTGGATGCGCCCCGCCCCTTCGGCGCCTGTGGCCGTGCCGGCGGTGGTGGGTTTTCAGCAGGTGGCCCAAGTGGTGGAGCAGCGCTGCGTGTTGTGCCACGGTGAAGCCCTTCAATCCAAAGGCATTCGACTCGACAGCAACAGCGCCATCGAGCAACACGCCCAAGCCATTTACCAACAGGTGGTGGTGACGCGCCAAATGCCCATGAACAACAGCACCGGCATCACCGAGACCGAGCGCGCCTTGATCGCTCAGTGGTTCACCACGGGCGCCGCGGGTCGCTGAGCCAGCCGGCCCTCAGTCGCTCACCAAGGAGGCCGGGTCATCGGCCTCCAACACGCTCTGCGCCCATTGCGCCAAACGCTGGGCGTCGCTGCGCAAAATTTGCTGCTTGACCGACAAAATTTGTGACGGGTGCATGGAAAAACTGCGCAAGCCCAGGCCCAGCAAAAGACGCGTCATCGCCACGTCTCCAGCCATCTCACCACACACACTCACCGACTTGCCTTGGGCTCGACCTTGCGCGATCACGTCGGCCAGCAGGCGCAGGACCGCGGGGTGCAAGGGGTCGTAAAGGTGGGCCACCGCCTCGTCTGCACGATCGATCGCCAAGGTGTACTGAATCAAGTCGTTGGTGCCAATGGACAAGAAATCAAAGTGCTTCAAGAAGAGCGGCACGGTCAGCGCGGCCGCGGGCACCTCGATCATCGCGCCAAGCTTGATCGGTCCATACACCAGGCCTTGCGCATCGAGTTCGTTCCGGGCGCGCTGCAGCAAGGCCAAGGTTTGGTGAATTTCACTGGCGTGCGCCAACATGGGCACCAGCACATGGACTTGACCATGGGCCGCGGCTCGCAGCAAAGCGCGCAGCTGAATCAAAAACATGGCCGGCTCAGACAAACACCAGCGAATGGCTCGCAAACCCAGCGCGGGATTCAGGTGCTCATCACCGGCGCGCGTGGTCACCCGATCCAAGGGTTTGTCGGATCCCACGTCGATGGTGCGGATCGTCACCGACAAGCCCTGCATGCCGTCCACCGTGGCGACATACGCTCGGTATTGTTCCTCTTCATCCGGCAGCTGCCCGTTGCGCCCCATGAACAGGAATTCGGTCCGGAACAAACCCACGCCGACCGCACCCGCTTTCAACGCCGCCGCCGCATCGCTGGGCTGCTCGATGTTGGCCAAGAGTTCAATGTGCTGACCATCGCTGGTAACCGCCGGTGTGTTTCTCAGTCGCGCCAAGCGCTCGCGTTCGCGCTCACCGACGCGCTGTTTGATCTCGTATTCATCCAAAATCGCTGACGAAGGGTTGACCACCACCACGCCCGCATCACCATCGATGATGACCCAGTCGTCTTGCCTGACCCACTGGCTGGCGGTGCGCGCACCGACCACCGCGGGGATGTCCATGCTGCGCGCGACGATGGCGGTGTGGCTCGTTTTACCGCCCACATCGGTGACAAATCCGGCGAACACACTTTGTTTGAACTGCAGCATGTCGGCCGGCGACAAATCGTGCGCAACCAACACCAAGGGATCCTCCCGATGAGCGAGGGCGGTGCCTTGCGGATCGTCCACGGGCGGTATGACGGGTGAGGCGTCGCCCTGCAACACGCGCAACATGCGCTCCACCACCTGCTCCACATCGGCTTTGCGCTCACGCAAATAGGGGTCGTCCATCTCGTCGAACTGACGAGCCACCACCTCGAGCTGTGCGGTCAGCGCCCACTCGGCGTTGTAGTGCCGCTCTTCAATCCACTGACGCACGCTCTGATCAAGCTGCTCGTCTTGCAACAACATCAGGTGCACATCGAGCAAGGCCAAGAGCTCGGGCGGCGAACTCCCGGCACTCATGGCCTGCACCTGCCCTTGTGTGCGCTCGATGTCTTGCACCACCACTTGTCGGGCTTGGCACAAGCGCTCAATTTCTCGTGTGGTTTGCTCAGGTTGAATGAAGTAGTGCGCCACGTCCACGCGGCTCGACGTCACGATGACAGCGCGGCCAATCGCCACGCCTCGGGACACTGCTTGACCATGGACCGTGAACGTCATGCTCACTCACCTTCGCCAAATTTGTCGTTGATCAGCGCCAACAAGGCTTGCATGGCCTGGGCTTCATCGGCCCCGTTGGTTTCCACCACCACCTCGGTGCCCATGCCGGCCGCCAACATCATCACACCCATGATGCTTTTGGCGTTCACGCGACGGTCACCGCGTGACATCCACACTTCACACGCAAAGCCGCCCGCCGTCTTGGTGAGTTTGGCCGAGGCTCGCGCATGCAAGCCCAATTTATTGCTGATGGTCACGCTCGACTGGATCATGGCTGGGACTTCTGTGTTGCACTTGAGGCGCGGTGGGCGCCACGGGAATGATGCCTTGCGTGGCCCCGGACATGGCCCTGGTCACCAAGGCATCCAAAGCTTCGTGCCGGTAGGACACGGCTCGCAACAGCATCGGCAAATTCACGCCGGTGATGAGCTTGGTTTGGCCACTGACCAACAATTTGTTGGCGATGTTGCAAGGGGTGGCGCCAAACACATCCACCAGCACCAAAGTGCCTTCGGTGTTGAGTTGCTGCTTGAGCGCGCGGGCTTGCACCAAGGTGTGCTCGGGCGGCTCGTTGGGCGGCACGTCCAAGGCCAACACGGCCTCGCTGCAATCCGGGAACACGTGCAAAGCACAAGCGCGCAAAGCCGTGGCCAGGGGCGCGTGGGCGATGATGAGGATACCGTTCATGGGCTCGAGTTTAGCGGCCCTGCGCGCCCGCTTGACGCGCGCGCTTCCAAAACACAGCGTATGCGGCCAAACAGACCGCAGCGAACACGGCCACGGCCCCTTGGAACCTCGCGGCTTCGCCCCATCCCCATGCAGCAAAACCGTCGATCACCAAACCAAAGCCCCACTGAACCACAAACACGCCCGAAAAAATCGCCAGGTTGAAGGCCGACAAAGCCCGCCCGGCGGCCTGTGGCGGCAGCGCCAAGGCCACCGCGGGTTGCGCTTGGGCCACCACAGTGCTCGTCACGCAATACAAGGCCCACCAAGCCCAGCCGGCCTGCTGGCCCATCACCGCGATCGCGCCCAGCAGCAACAGGCTCACCGGCACCCCCCACAGCATGAGGGTCTCTGGCGCGATGCCGCGGCGATTCAAGCTGGGGTTGATCCACCCCCAAAGCGAAAACGCCCCCAACATCGCCAGGTTGATGCCGAACAAGCCGGCCGATGCTTGCTCGGTGCTGTAGCCCGCGACTTGCACCATCCAAGGTCCGGCCCACAGGGTTTGCATGGCCACCATGCCGCCGTAATGGATGAATCCCAAAGGTAGCATTTGTTGAAAATAGGGGTGTCGCCACACCTCGGCATAGCCCACGGGTGTGGCTCGCGCTTCTTCCTCAGGTGGTGCTTTGCGCCAAGCCGGTGCCAACCAAGCGATGGCCGCCATCGACGCCAACAAACACCCGGCCATGCCCACGAACAAACCTCGCCAACCCACCCACGGCATGAGCCACTGCACAGGCAAGGTTGCGGCCACCATGCCGAGTGAGCCGGTCATGAGCATCCACGCGTTGGCGCGCATTTGTGTGGCCGGTGTGAGCCAACGCCGGTAACCCGTGAGGGGCGCCATCAAACACGCGCTCACGCCCATGCCCGTGATGACCCGAGCCAACAACAAGGCGGCCAAACCATCGGCCAGGGCAAACGCTAAGCAGCCGAACACCGCCACCGTCAGGAACGTGAGCACGACTTTGCGCGGGCCGTAGCGGTCCAACCACCGGCCCATGGGCAACTGTGTCAAGGCAAAACCCAAGAAGTAGCCGCCTGCCAGCAGCCCCAAGTCGCTGGGGCTCAAGCCCAACTCGGTGCTCAAGACCGGCGACAAGGTCGCTGTGACGGCACGAATCAGCGTCGATAAAAAATAAGCGCCGGCAAACACCAAAAACACGCCGACTGCGCGTCGTGTACCCAAGGCATCTTGGTGGCTCATGGCAACTTCAAGCCTTCCCAAAAGGGCGCCACGGGCGCTTCATCCCACGGTGGCCCATACACAGCGGCTTGATACACCCGCTGTCCATCGCTGAAATACACCGTTTGGCTTTGCACGGCTTGGCCTCGATAATCACGCCCTTGCATGGACCACCAAGCCGTGTGTGTGGCCCCACTGACCGGGGGCAGGCCCATGGCCACGGGCGCTTGCGCACTTTGCAGCGATTGCGCACTGGCCTTTTGCCACTGCGCCATCAACTGCTGTGGATCAACGCTCGGTGGCACCGCCACCCACGCCAGTGCAAAACGCAAGCCTTGGTTGTCGCAGCTGTGCAGGTGCAGCTCGGTGCTGGCACCACCCAAACTCACCTCGCGCTGAGCCACGTCGGGTTTGCAGGGAATCATCGCTTGCAACGGTGCGCCACCCGCTGACCACGTGCGCCAATTGTGGCTGGGGCTGCACGCGCTCAGCACGGCTGCCACGCCCAGGACCACCCACAACGTGGCGCTGGGTTTGCCGCACAATAAGCGCTGTCGGATTGGAACTTTCCGGTCGGCTGTTGGCTCTGTTGTATTCATTGTTGTTGTACCCACCATGACCTCATCTGTTGTTTTGAACGCCTCTCGCCGCCAAGCCTGTTTGGCCGCCACCGCCGTGGCCGGGCTCTCGGCCTTGGGTCTGTCGGGATGCTCGGGCCAGAACATCGCACCGCAAGCCGATTACCTGCTGATCGACGGCAGCCGCCTGCCCAGCCAATCGCTCAAGGGCAAAGTCACCCTGATCAATTTCTGGGCCACCACGTGCGTCTCGTGCGTCAAGGAAATGCCCGCCTTGGTCGACACCCATCAAAAATTCAAAGACCGCGGTTTCGAAACAGTGGCCGTGGCCATGAGCTACGACCCGCCTGCTTGGGTGTTGAACTTCGCCTTGTCTCGCCAATTGCCCTTCAAGGTGGCCTTGGACCACAGCGGCGACATTGCCAAAGCCTGGGGCGACATCAAGCTCACGCCCACCACCTTCATCGTTGACCGCCAAGGCAGCATCGTCAAACGGTACGTGGGCGAGCCCGATTTTGTGGCGCTGCACCAGCTCCTCGATCGGCTGTTGACCAGCGCCTAAAGGCCTCACTTGCCGCGGTAGGCGTCGTGGCAAGCCTTGCAGCTTTGCGCTGCGGCACCAAAGGCCACTTTGACCTGATCCAGATTGCCGGTTTTGGCGGCCGCATCCAGTTTGCTCAGCTCACCCATGGCGGTGTCGGCGGCGGCTTTGAATTTGGCTTGTTCTTTCCAGATCTCGGGCTTGGCTTTGGTCTCACCCATGTCGGTGCCAGGCCCAAAAGCGGCCCAGGGCAATTGGCTCAAACTGCGCACCAAAGCCGCGTCGTCTTTGACTTTCTGTGCGTCAAACGGTACACGCCCGCTCACCATGGCACCGATTTGGCCAAAGTGTTGACCCATCACCGTGAAGGCCGCTTTGCGGTATTTGATGCTGTCTTCGGCATTTTTGAATTGGGCCATGGCCGGTGTGGCCAAGGTAAATGACGCGATCAGGGCGGCGAATAGAACGCATTTTTTCATGTGGATCTCCGGTTGATGTAAAAAGTGGGGGTATTAACTGTCTTATGGATTTTGCATGAAAGCACGCGTGCGCGTTTGGGATCTGCCCACCCGTTTGTTCCACTGGTCTTTGGTGCTCAGCGTCATTGGCTTGGTCATCACCGGCAATGTAGGTGGTCTTTGGATTGAGTGGCATTACCGACTCGGCCAGTTCGTCATGAGCTTGCTGCTGTTTCGACTCATCTGGGGCGTGCTGGGCGGACACTGGTCCCGCTTTGCCAATTTTGTGCGTGGTCCCTTGACACTCTGGCGCTATTGGCGTGGACACACACCGCCAGCCATTGGTCACAACCCCTTGGGGGCTTGGTCGGTGCTGCTGTTTTTGGCTGTCCTATCGAGCCAAGTGGTCACGGGATTGCTCAGCGATGACGAAATCGCGTTTTATGGCCCTTGGTCGGTCTTGGTCAGCAGCGAGTGGGTCGTCTGGGCCACCGACTACCACCAAAACATTGGCAAATTTTTGCTCATCGCATTGGTGGTTTTGCACCTCTTGGCCATGGCCTTTTACGCCTTCGTGCGTCGCAAAAACTTGATTCCCGCCATGGTTCACGGCGACAAATACCTCTCACCCTTGACCACCGCCAGCAGCGACACCACCGCCCGTCGGCTGTTGGCTTTGGTGATTTGGCTTTTGTGCGTAGCTTTGGTGCTCTGGACAACCGCCCTGTCTTGATCGCCATGATCCCAGCACCCGTGATCGACATCCATGCTTTGTCGCCCGACGACATCGACGAAGCCCGCGCCTTGCTGCGCGACTACCAAGCCGATCTTGGCATCGACTTGGGCTTTCAAGACTTTGAACAAGAGTTGGCCGAATTGCCTGGCGGGTACGCACCGCCAAACGGGGTGTTCTTGCTGGCACGGGTCGATGGTTTGGCCGCCGGTTGCTGTGCGTTGAGGCCCCTGCCCTTGAGCGATCACCTCAATGCCTGCGAAATGAAACGCCTCTTCGTCCGTCACACGTTTCGGGGTTTGGGCTTGGGGCGTCGCTTGGTCGATGCCATCTTGTCCCAAGCCCAGGTCGCCGGCTACAACACGGTGTTGTTGGACACGCTCACCGACATGGCAACGGCGCGTGGCTTGTATCAGGCGGTGGGCTTTGTTGAAACCGAGCCCTACCACCTGAGCCCGTTGCCGGGCGCCCACTACCTCAAGCGGGCGCTTTAACGTTCACAAGGTCTTGGCTTGTGCCAAGAGTGTGGCCGCGTCGCTGACCTCGAATTTGGCCGGCGCTTCCACGTTCAAGCTCTTGACCACGCCGTTTTTGACCAGCATCGAATATCGGTTGCTGCGCAAGCCCATGCCACGCGCGGTCAGGTCCAAGGTCAAGCCCGTGGCTTTGGCGAAATCGGCGCTGCCGTCGCCCAGCATGCGCACCTTGCCCGCGGTGCCGAGTTCACGGGCCCACGCGCCCATGACGAAGGCGTCGTTGACGGCCAGACACCAAATCTCATCGACACCAGCGGCCACCAAGGCGTCGTGCTGCTCCAAGTAGCCTGGCACGTGTTTGGCCGAGCAGGTGGGCGTGAACGCGCCTGGCAAGGCAAACACCGCGATGGTCTTGCCCGCAGCGGCGGCCTTCACATCCACCGCGTTGGGGCCGATGCTGCAACCGTTGCCTTCAACCTCGATGTACTCCATCAGGGTGGCGGCGGGAATGGTGTCTCCAATTTGGATCATGTGAGCTCCTAAAAATGGTCTGTCAAAAAACAAAAAAGCGATCGAATTATCGATCGCTTTTTTATTGTGTGCACCGGACGAGCCGGCTGGCCTTACACCTCGCTGGCTTTTTGAACCAAGCGGGAGACGACCCAGTTTTTCGTGCGCGACAGCGGACGGCTTTCGGTGATCTCGATCACGTCGCCCATCTTGAAGTCACCGTTTTCGTCGTGCGCGTGGTACTTGCTCGACTTGGCGACGATTTTGTCGTACAGCGGGTGCTTGACGCGACGCTCGACCAACACGGTCACGGTCTTGGCGCGCTTGTCGCTCACCACTTTGCCAATCAAGGTGCGCTTGAGGGATGTTTTAGCTTCCGTCATGTGTTCGCTCCTTATTTGGCGGCAGCGCGTTGCTGCTCGACCATGATGGTTTTGGCGCGTGCAATCGCGCGGCGGGTCTGACCCAACACGGTGGTGTTGGTCAGTTGTTGCGTGGCTTTTTGCATGCGCAAGCCGAAGTGGGCCTTTTGCAAGGATTTCACTTCTTCTTTCAAGCCGGCGGTGTCTTTTTGGCGCAATTCAGCGGTTTTCATTGTGTGTTCCTCCTGAATCACTGACCCAACATGCGCGTCACGAATGTGGTGCGCAAAGGCAATTTGGCGGCTGCCAGGGTGAAGGCTTCACGAGCGAGTTGCTCGGGCACGCCGACGATCTCGTAGAGCACCTTGCCGGGCTGGATCTCAGCGACGTAGTACTCGACCGAGCCCTTACCGTTGCCCATACGGACTTCGGCTGGCTTGTTCGAAATTGGCTTATCGGGAAACACGCGGATCCAGATACGGCCGCCACGTTTGACGTGACGGGAAATCGCACGACGTGCGGCTTCGATCTGACGGGCCGTGAGGCGACCGCGGTCGGTGGACTTCAAACCGAAGTCACCGAAAGCCACGGTGGCGCCGCTGGTGGCCACGCCGGTGTTGCGGCCTTTTTGTTCCTTACGGAACTTGCGACGAGCTGGTTGCAACATGTTTATTCTCCTTTGCCGTCCGCAGCTGCAGATGCGGGTGCGTCTTTACGAACGCGCTTAACGGCGGGTTTGGTTTCGGTGCCCGTGGCTTCGGCAGGTTTGTCGCTGCCATCGGCGGGAGCGGCATTCGCGCCTGGGCGACGCACGGCGGCGCGAGCAGCAGGACCTGCTGGACGCTCACGACGTGGGGCGCGAGGACGACGCTCTTCTTCTTCACGGACTTCGGCCACCACGGGCGCATCGTTGCGACCCAAGGTATCGCCCTTGTAAACCCAGACCTTGACACCAATGATGCCGTAGGTGGTCTTGGCTTCGGACGTGCCGTAGTCGATGTCGGCGCGCAAGGTGTGAAGTGGCACGCGACCTTCGCGGTACCACTCGCAACGAGCGATTTCAATGCCGTTCAAACGACCGGAAGACATGATCTTGATGCCCTGGGCGCCCAAACGCATGGCGTTTTGCATGGCGCGCTTCATGGCACGACGGAACATGATGCGCTTCTCGAGCTGCTGGGTGATGCTGTCGGCGATCAGCTTGGCATCGATTTCGGGCTTGCGCACTTCTTCGATGTTCACGGCCACCGGCACGCCCAACTTGGCGCTCAGGTCTTTTTTCAGCTTCTCGATGTCTTCGCCTTTTTTGCCGATCACCACGCCCGGACGTGCCGAGTAAATGGTGATACGGGCGTTCTTGGCTGGACGCTCGATCACGACGCGCGACACCGAAGCGTTTTTCAGCTTGGCTTTGAGGTACTCGCGCACCTTGATGTCTTCGGCCAGCATGCCGGCGAAGTCACGGTTGCTGGCGTACCAGCGGCTTGCCCAGTTGCGAGAGATCGCCAGGCGGAAGCCTGTTGGGTTGATTTTCTGTCCCATATGCTAGTGACCTCTTCAGTTGCCAACCGTCACATAGATGTGACAGGTGGGTTTGCTGATACGGTTGCCACGGCCTTTGGCACGGGCAGAGAAGCGCTTGAGCGTGGTGCCTTGCTCGACGTAGATGGTTTTCACCTTCAACTCGTCGATGTCAGCACCGTCGTTGTGTTCAGCGTTGGCGATGGCCGATTCAAGGGCCTTCTTAACGATGCCGGCGGCCTTCTTTTGCGTGAAGGCCAAGATGTTCAGCGCCTGATCGACTTTTTTGCCGCGAATCAGGTCTGCAACCAGTCGGCCTTTGTCGACCGACAGGCGCACGCCGCGAACGATAGAGCGGGTTTCCATGTTGAGTCCTTACTTCTTGGCTTTTTTATCAGCCGGATGGCCTTTGAACGTACGGGTCAGCGAAAACTCGCCGAGCTTGTGTCCAACCATCTGATCGGTGATGTAAACGGGAACGTGCTGCTTGCCGTTGTGCACGGCAATGGTCAGACCGATGAAATCGGGCAAGATCATGGAGCGACGCGACCAGGTTTTGACAGGCTTTTTGTCTTTATTGGCTTGAGCCTTTTCGACCTTGGCCATCAGGTGATGGTCAACGAAGGGGCCTTTTTTGAGAGAGCGGGTCATTTCGTCACTCCTTTACTTCTTGCGACGCGAAACAATCATGTTCTGCGTGCGGCGGTTGTTGCGGGTGCGATAGCCCTTGGTCAGGTTACCCCATGGATCCACTGGTGCTCGGCCTTCGCCGGTCTTACCTTCACCACCACCGTGTGGGTGGTCGATTGGGTTCATGGCGGTACCGCGGACGGTGGGTCGAATGCCCATCCAACGCTTCACACCGGCCTTGCCCAATTGGCGCAGGCTGTGTTCGGTGTTGGAGACTTCGCCAATGGTGGCGCGGCAGTCAACGTGAACCTTGCGGACTTCACCCGAGCGCATGCGCACTTGAGCGTAGACACCTTCGCGGGCCAGCAGCACAGCGGATGCGCCAGCGGAGCGGGCGATTTGCGCGCCTTTGCCGACTTGCAACTCGATGCAGTGAATGGTCGAACCCACTGGGATGTTGCGGATCGGCAGGGTGTTACCCGCACGAATCGGCGACTCGGAACCGGAGAACAGGGTCGCGCCTGGCTCAATGCCACGGGGGGCAATGATGTAGCGACGCTCGCCGTCTGCGTAGCACAACAAAGCGATGTGTGCGGTGCGGTTCGGGTCGTATTCGATGCGCTCAACCTTGGCGGGGATACCGTCCTTGTTGCGACGGAAATCGACCACGCGGTAGTGGTGCTTGTGACCACCGCCCTTGTGACGGGTGGTGATGTGGCCGTTGTTGTTACGACCGGCTTTTTGGAATTGTGGTTCCAACAAAGGCGCGTAAGGGTCGCCTTTGTGCAGGTGGTCACGGGTGACCTTCACCATGCCGCGACGGCCTGGTGAGGTTGGTTTCATCTTAATGACAGCCATGATTAAACAGCCTCCCCACCGAAGTTCAACTCTTGACCAGGCATCAGGGTCACGAACGCTTTGCGCACGTGATCACGGCGGCCAACGGTCTTGCCGAAACGCTTGGACTTGCCCTTTTGGTTGAGCACGGAAACGCCTTTGACCTGGACCTTGAACATCATTTCCACAGCGGCTTTGATTTCAGGTTTGGTCGCGTCACGCAGCACTTTGAACAGCACGGCGTTGGTGTTTTCAGCCACCATGGTGGCTTTTTCGGACACGATGGGTGCAACCAGCACCTGCATCAAGCGGCCTTCGTCGAATTGTGCGGCGCTCATGCGAACATCTCCTTGAGTTTGTCGATGGCACCCTTGGTGACGATCACTTTCTTGAAGTGAACCAAGGACACGGGATCGGCGTAACGGGGCTCAACGACGAGGACGTTGGGCAGGTTGCGCGATGCCAAGTACAGGTTTTCGTCCACTTCCTCAGCGATCACGAGGACCGATTTGAGGTTCATGGCTTTGAACTTGTCGGCCAACTGTTTGGTCTTGGGCGAATCGACACCGATGGAGTCGATCACAGCCAGACGGCCTTCACGCACGAGTTGCGAGAAGATCGAAGCCATACCAGCGCGGTACATCTTCTTGTTGATCTTCTGGGTGAAGTTCTCAAACGGCAGGTTGGGGAATGCGCGACCGCCTCCACGCCAGATGGGCGAAGAAGTCATACCAGCACGAGCACGACCGGTGCCTTTTTGCTTGAATGGCTTCTTGGTGGAGTGCTTGACTTGCTCACGGTCTTTCTGGGCGCGGGTGCCTTGACGGGCATTGGCCTGGTAGGACACGACGAGCTGGTGAATCAGCGCTTCGTTGTAATCGCGACCAAACACGGTCTCGGGCACATCCAACTTGGATGCGGCTTGACCCTGGTCATTCAGGAGTTCGACTTGCATCAGTTCGCTCCTTTGGATTTGATGGCGGGACGCACAGTCACGAAGCCACCTTTGGAACCGGGCACAGCGCCCTTGATCATGAGCAGCTGACGGGTTTCGTCGATGCGCACGATGTCCAGGTTCTGCGTGGTCACGGTCTCGTCGCCCATGTGGCCGGTCATTCGTTTACCGGGGAACACACGGCCAGGATCCTGCGCCATGGAGATCGAACCTGGCACGTTGTGCGAACGGCTGTTACCGTGCGACGCGCGCTGGGAAGAGAAGTTGTGGCGCTTGATGGTGCCGGCGAAACCTTTACCGATGGAGGTGCCTTGCACGTCCACTTTCTGGCCCGTCGAAAACACCGCTGTTGGGACCACATGCGTACCGGCGGGGTACTGAGCAGCCACATCAGAAGCGACGCGGAATTCTTGGATGATCTCGCCTGCTTGCACGCCGGCTTTGGCCAAGTGGCCAGCCATGGGCTTCACAACACGAGAAGCCCGACGTGAACCGAAGGTCACTTGCAGGGCATCGTAGCCATCATTGGCTTGAGTTTTGACTTGCGTCACGCGGTTGTCAGAGACGTCGACCACGGTGACAGGAACAGCGTCCCCATCCTCGTTGAACACACGCATCATGCCAACCTTGCGACCCAACAACCCGAGGGAGTTGCTAAGACTCATTGTTTTCTCCGTTCCCGACTTCAATTGGCCGGGGCTGATAAAGCACTGAAGCGGCGTGTAAACACACCACCACGTGCAGCGACAAGCGAAAAACCCAACCAACCAGCGAACCGATCAGGTGAGTCCATACGCCCACAAACTATTTTCAGGTATTAGCCCGAAAAGCCCGCCAGTATAACCGGCGGGCAAAACTTTTGCAAGCGCGGTTTATTGCAGCTTGATTTCGACGTCGACGCCAGCGGGCAGGTCCAACTTCATCAAGGCATCCACCGTTTTGTCAGTGGGGTCCACGATGTCCATCAAACGCTGGTGGGTGCGGATTTCGAGCTGGTCACGGCTGGTCTTGTTCACGTGCGGCGAGCGCAAGAGGTCAAAACGGCGCATGCGGGTCGGCAAAGGCACGGGGCCCTTGACGATCGCGCCGGTGCGCTTGGCCGTGTCCACGATTTCGGCGGCCGAGGTGTCGATCAACTTGTAATCGAATGCCTTGAGGCGGATGCGGATTTTTTGCTTGGTCATGGTGATTCCTTGGGTTTAGGAATTAAGCAAAAATCTTGGCCACAACGCCAGCGCCGACGGTACGACCACCTTCGCGGATGGCGAAGCGCAAACCTTCTTCCATGGCGATGGGGTTGATCAGCTTGACGGTGATCGACACGTTGTCGCCAGGCATCACCATTTCTTTGCCTTCGGGCAGTTCAATGGCACCGGTCACGTCCGTGGTACGGAAGTAGAACTGGGGGCGGTAGTTGTTGAAGAACGGGGTGTGACGGCCACCTTCGTCTTTGGACAAGACATAGATCTCGCCGGTGAAGTGGGTGTGGGGCTTGATCGTGCCGGGCTTGCACAGCACTTGGCCGCGCTGCACGTCTTCGCGCTTGGTGCCGCGCAACAGAATACCCACGTTGTCGCCTGCTTGGCCTTGGTCCAGCAGCTTGCGGAACATTTCCACGCCGGTGCAGGTGGTTTTCTGGGTGTTGGCGATACCGACGATCTCGATTTCTTCGCCGACTTTGATGATGCCGCGCTCAACGCGACCAGTCACCACAGTACCGCGGCCAGAGATGGAGAACACGTCTTCCACGGGCATCAGGAAAGCGCCGTCCACAGCGCGGTCAGGCGTGGGGATGTAGTTGTCCAGTGCGTCGGCCAGACGCATGATGGCCTGCTCGCCCAAGTCGCCTTTGTCGCCTTCGAGGGCGAGTTTGGCGGAGCCGTGGATGATGGGGGTGGCGTCACCGGGGAAGTCGTACTTGTCCAGCAGCTCGCGCACTTCCATTTCCACCAGTTC
>JBFZCK010000111.1:0-6475 GCA_041307965.1 Burkholderiales bacterium
GTTACAAACAAAGCGGCAACTCGCGCGACAAACACATCGACAGCCTGCTGTCGTACATGCAAAGCAAATCGGCGTGGTTCAACCTCGTTTGAAACCGCCACCCGCCAAAGGAACGACATGATTCGATGCAACTTTTATATCGACGGCGCATGGGTGGAACCCTTGCGGCCCGGTGCCGAGCACCCCATCGTCAACCCGGCCGACGAGAGCGTCATGGGCGCGGTGGCCATGGGCTCGGCCGAGGACGCGGCACTGGCGGTGCAAGCCGCGCGCCGCGCATTTGCGGGCTTCAGCCAAACCACGATGGCGCAGCGTCGGGCCTTGCTGGCGCAGCTCAAAACGGTGTTTGAACAGCGCTACACCGAGATGGCCCAAGCCATCAGCCACGAAATGGGTGCGCCTTGGGACTTGGCCTACGACTCCCAAGCCGAGTGCGGCCCGGGTCATATCCAAGCCACCTTGGACGCGGCTGCTGACTACCCCTTTGAAGCGCCGATCGGCACACACGGGCAGCTCTTGGCCGAGCCCATCGGTGTGTGTGTGCTCATCACGCCGTGGAACTGGCCCATCAACCAGATCATGTCCAAACTCGCCCCGGCGTTGTTGACCGGTTGCACCGTGGTCATGAAGCCCAGCGAATTCGCGCCCTTGTCGGCGCGCTTGGTGGCCGAGATGGTGCACGAGGCGGGTTACCCGCCGGGCGTGTTCAACCTGTTGTACGGCGATGGCCCGGTGGTGGGCTCGGCCTTGTGCGCAGACCCCGAGGTGGACCTGGTGTCGTTCACCGGCTCGACCGCAGCCGGTGTGTCGGTGGCCAAGGTGGCCGCCGACACGGTCAAGCGCGTGGTGCAAGAGCTGGGCGGCAAATCGCCCAACCTCGTGTTTGCCGATGCGCCGCTGCAGGAGACCATTGAGCGCGCGGTGCGCAAGTGTTTCAACAACACCGGGCAGTCGTGCAACGCGCCCACGCGTTTGTTGGTGCAGCGCGCCGTGTACGACGAAGCGGTGGCGATCGCCGCGCGTGTCGCAGCCCAGGTGCGCGTGGTGCACCCGAGCGAGCGCGGCGACGGCGTGGGCCCACTGGCCATGCGCCGCCAATTCGAGACGGTGCAGCGTTACATCCAGTTGGGTCTCGACGAAGGGGCCCGCTTGGTGGCCGGCGGTTTGGGGCGCCCCGACGGGTTTGATCGTGGCTATTACGTCAAGCCCACGGTGTTTGCCGACGTGCGCAACGACATGGCGATTGCGCAGCAAGAGATCTTCGGCCCCGTGCTGTGCATCTTGCCTTTTGACGACGAAGCGCACGCCATCCGTTTGGCCAACGACACACCGTTCGGTTTGGCCGCCTACATCAACACCGCCAACCCCGAGACCGCGCAACGCGTGGCCCGGCGCTTGCGCGCTGGCACCATCTCCATCAACGGCGTGGGCAACGAATATTGCTCGCCCTTTGGCGGCTACAAACAGTCGGGCAACGGCCGCGAGTGGGGCCGCTTTGGCTTGCAAGACTACCTCGAATACAAGTGCATCAACGGACAGTGAAACTGGGAGAAGCTCATGAAAATCATCGATGTCAAAACCTTTGTGGTCGGTAACCCTCCCCCGGGGTTTGGTGGCCGCTATTTTGTTTTTTTGAAGCTCATCACCGACGCGGGTATTGAAGGTTTGGGTGAGGTGTACAGCCTGCCCTTCCACCCGCACGTGGTGGAAAAAATGATCAAAGACGTGGTCGAGCGCTGCGTGATCGGACAAGAGCCCTACAACATCGAGCGCATTTGGCGCAGCGTGTATTCCAGCGGTTTCACCCAACACCCCGACCTGTCGATGATGGGCATCTTGAGCGGTATCGAAATGGCCTGCTGGGACATCGTGGGCAAGGACGTGAACAAGCCGGTTTACAAATTGTTGGGTGGCCAAGTGCACGAGAAGCTGCGCAGCTACACCTACATCTACCCCAAGCCCGGCGACAAGACCGATGTCTACGCCGACCCGTTCTTGGCCGCCGAACGCGCCGCCGAGTACCTGGCCATGGGCTTCACCGCGCTCAAGTTCGACCCGGCCGGACCCTATTCCGCTTACGACGGCCGCCAGTTGTCACTCACCGAGTTGGACCGCTCCGAAACTTTCGTGAGGATGTTGCGCGAAGCCGTGGGCACCAAGGCCGACCTGTTGTTTGGTACGCACGGGCAGATGACGGCCGCGGGTGCGCTGCGCTTGGCGCGCCGCTTGGAGCCTTACGACCCGCTGTGGTTTGAAGAGCCCATGCCACCGGACAACCCACGCGAGATGGCCAAGGTTGCCCGCGGCACCAGCATCCCGATCGCCACGGGCGAACGCTTGGCCACGAAATACGACTTTGTGCGCCTGCTCGAAGAAGGCGCTGCGGCGATTTTGCAGATGAACTTGGGTCGTGTCGGCGGCATTTTGGAAGCGAAAAAAATCGCTTCCATGGCCGAGGCTTATCACGTGCAAATTGCCCCGCACCTGTACTGCGGACCGGTGGTGGGCGCTGCCAACATCCAATTGGCCACCTGCAGCCCGAACTTCCTGATCCAAGAAAGCATCTTGGATTGGAAGGGGTTCCATTCCGAGATCTTGAAGAAACCGATCCAGTGGCAAGACGGCTACATCATCCCGCCCACCGAGCCGGGCCTGGGTGTGGAGCTCAACGAAGAGGTGGCTTTGAAGCACCCCTACACCGGCACGGCACTGCACTTGGACATGACGCACCACCCGATCCTGCCTTGAGGTCAACCGGGCTTTCCCGCTGAGGCTCAATGCGCGTCGGGGCTGGGTGGGATGAAGCGCAGCGATACCTTCAGACCGGGCTGTGATCGTTCGGGGTGCGCGGTGTCCATGGCGATGTCGGCCCCGTGTTGTTGCGCGATTTCGTGCACGATGGCCAGGCCCAAGCCTGAGCCGTCCACGTTGGTGCCCAAGGCTCTGTAGAAGGGTTGCAAAACCAGCTCACGCTCGTTTTCGGGGATGCCCGGGCCGTTGTCTTCAACTTGCAAAATTTGCACCCCGCTGTAGGGGTCTAGGAACACACGCACGGTGACCACGCCTTGGCGGCCCGAGTAGTTGATGGCGTTGTCCACCAAGTTGCGCACCATTTCTTGCAACAAGGTGGTGTTGCCTTCGATGTGGTGCTCGCGGGGAATTTGGCTGGGCCCCTCGTAGCCCAAGTCCACGCCGTGCTCCAAGGCGCGGGGCACGGAATCTTGCACCACCTCGGTCACCAGTTGGGCCAGGTCGATATCGGTGATCGGCAGGTTGCGCCCCGTGGTTTCGGCGCGGGCCAACGCCAGCAACTGGTTGACCGTGTGGGTGGCGCGCACGCTGGAGCGGGCGATGTGTTGCAGCGAATTGCGAATTTCTTTGGGGTCGCTTTCGCGCTGCGCCAAATCGGCTTGCATGCGCAGGCCAGCCAAAGGTGTTTTGAGTTGGTGCGCCGCGTCGGCCAAAAAGCGCTTCTGTGTGCTCAAGGAGGTTTTCAGGCGGTTGAGCAAGTCGTTGATGGACGACACCAGTGGTGCCACCTCTTGGGGAATGAAGGACTCTTCAATCGGGCTGAGGTCGTCGGGTTTTCGTGCGCGGATGCGCTGCTCGAGTTCGTTCAAGGGTCGGATGCCGCGCACCAAAGCCAGCCAGACCAACAGCACCGCCAGCGGCAAGATCACGAACTGCGGCACCATCACACCCTTGATGATCTCGGTGGCCAAGGTCGAGCGCTTGCCCATGGTTTCGGCGATTTGCATCAGCACCAAACGGCGGTTGTTGTCGCTTTGTGCCAGCCACAGGTAGGCCACGCGGACCTCATCGCCGCGCACGGTGTCGGTGCGCAGCAGCACGCGACCAGGCACCGGGGTTTCGTTGTCGCGCGGCAGCGGCAGGTCGGCGTCACCGCTGATGACCTCGCCGCGCGGTGAGACCACTTGGTGGTAAATCAGGTCGATGTCGTCGGCGCGCAGCAGGTCGCGCGCTTGGTCGTTGATGCGGAATTGAACCTGCTCGTCTTTGATGACAACAAAGCGCGTGAGCGCTTGCAGGTTGTACTCCAAGGCGCGATCAAAGGGTTTGCTGGCGATGCCTTGCGCCACGAACCACGTCAACGCCAAGGACAGCGGCCACAGCAGCAACAAGGGCGTGAGCATCCAGTCCAGGATTTCACCAAACAAGCTGCGCTGTTCGCGCTGAAACAAACCAAACGTCAAAGCCCCCGGCCGCTCTTCGGGGGCGAGCGCGTCCAGCGGGTTGGGTGCGGCCTCAGCCGGGGATTTTCTCAAGGCAGTACCCCAAGCCGCGCACCGTGGCGATGCGGATGGGGCCTTTTTCGATTTTCTTGCGCAGGCGGTGGATGTAGACCTCGATGGCGTTGTTGCTCACCTCTTCGCCCCACTCGCACAGTCGCTCCACCAACTGGTCTTTGCTGACCAAGCGGCCCGCGCGTTGCAGCAGCACCTCCAGCAGGCCCAATTCGCGTGCGGAGAGCTCCACCATGCGCCCATCGATGGTGGCCACGCGACCGGCTTGGTCATATTCCAGCGGGCCGTGTTTGATGGTGTTGGTGCTGCCACCCATGCCGCGTCGGGCCAGGGCGCGCACGCGCGCCTCGAGCTCTTGCAGGGAAAACGGTTTGGCCATGTAATCGTCGGCGCCGTAGTCCAAGCCCTTGACGCGTTCTTCCACGCTGTCGGCCGCGGTCAGGATCATCACCGGCATGGAGGAGCCGCGAGAGCGCAAGCGCTTGAGCACCTCCAAGCCGTGCATGCGGGGCAAGCCCAGGTCCAGGATGAGCAGGTCAAACTCGTTGTTGATCATCAGCGCTGCATCGGCTTCGCTGCCTGTGGCCACGTGGTCCACCGCGGCACCCGAATTGCGCAAGGTGCGCAACAGACCATCGGCCAGCACTTGGTCGTCTTCGGCAATCAATATTCGCATGGGTGTTGTCTCCTGCCGGCCTGAGGTCGATCGCTGTGATTCATGGACGCCCCATTTTAGGGCCCCGGCGCCGTCTGTCCCTAGGGCAGACCCGGGGGGTCAGCGCCGAGCGCGTTCCAGGGCCTCGCTGCCATACGCCTCCAAGCCCAAGGCCACCACGGTGGCCACGTCGTCGCCGACTTGGGCGCGGAACTCGGTTTCGGCCAGCGCCACGGCGTCGCGAAAGGCGTTGAGCCAGAGCAAACCGCTGTCGGTGAAGACCACGCGTTTGGCGCGCGCGTCCAGCGGGTCGGGCTCTCGTCGCACCAAACCCCAAGCCTCGCATTGCGACACCAAATCGCCCATGGCCTGTTTGCTCATGCCCGCTTGGTGGGCCAAGTCGGTCAAGCGCGAGCCACTCAAGCCCAGGTGGCGGGTGATGTGCACGTGCGCCGCGCCCACTTGGGCGCGGGCGGCGAGGTTGGACAAGGCCAAGGGCACGTTGGGGTCGTGCGCCATCAGGTGCAAGACACGTTCGTCAAAGCGCCGCAGGGCCAGGCCCATCAGGCGACCCAAGTGGCCGCTTCGCCAGCGGTCGTCTGTGATGGTTTGAGCAGGGTTGTCGTGCATGCCCAAATGATAAGGCAAACTGACCAAATAACAGGCTTTATCGAATGTATTCGGCCCTACAATGCTGTTCAGGCATCCAGCCTGTACGCATCAACACCCACCGCCCGCTGAACAGGGCCACTCAAGGAGAAACACCATGGAAGCAAGCTTCAAAGGCATGAACAGCGAAAAAACCAAAGCCCTGCAGGCGGCCTTGTCGCAAATCGAAAAACAGTTCGGCAAGGGCACCATCATGCGCTTGGGCGAAGGCGAGGTGATCGAGGACATCCAAGTCGTCTCCACCGGCTCCTTGGGTCTGGACATCGCTCTGGGTGTGGGCGGTTTGCCCCGCGGCCGTGTGGTCGAAATCTACGGCCCTGAATCGTCGGGCAAAACCACCTTGACCCTGCAGGTGATTGCCGAGATGCAAAAAATCGGTGGCCAATGCGCGTTCGTCGACGCCGAACACGCCTTGGACATCCAGTACGCCCAAAAATTGGGTGTGGATTTGCAAGAGTTGCTCATCAGCCAGCCCGACACCGGCGAGCAAGCCTTGGAGATCGTCGACAGTTTGGTGCGCTCGGGTGCGGTTGACCTGATCGTGGTCGACTCGGTCGCCGCGCTGACCCCCAAGGCCGAACTCGAAGGCGACATGGGCGACAGCTTGCCCGGTTTGCAAGCCCGTTTGATGAGCCAGGCGCTGCGCAAGCTCACCGCCACCATCAAAAAGACCAACTGCATGGTCATCTTCATCAACCAGATCCGCATGAAGATCGGCGTCATGTTCGGCAGCCCCGAAACGACCACCGGCGGTAATGCCTTGAAGTTCTACGCCTCGGTGCGCATCGACATCCGCCGCACCGGCACCATCAAAAAAGGCGACGAGGCCATCGGCAACGAAACCAAGGTCAAGGTGGTCAAAAACAAAGTCGCGCCGCCCTTCAAA
>JBFZCK010000112.1:0-5605 GCA_041307965.1 Burkholderiales bacterium
ACATGGGCTGTTTTGAAATCATCGCGCAGGCCTACGCCGAGCGCTTTGGCGAGCAGCAACCCATCACCGTTTTGTTCCGCCCTGCGCGCCAGCGGTGGTTACAAGATTTGGTGGCCAACGCCCGCGTGCGGCCCAATTTGTTCACCGCACCCACCAATTTGTCGGGCGTGAAGCAACTCATCAAAGCGCTCAAGGCCGGACAAACCGTGGGCTTGTTGCCCGACCAGGTGCCGCCCGACGGCCAAGGGGTGTGGGCGCCGTACTTTGGTCGCCCGGCCTACACCATGACCTTGAGCGCACGCTTGGCCCACAGCGGGCAGGCTGTGCCGGCCTTGTTGTGGGGTGAGCGTTTGTCTTGGGGCCGCGGTTTTGTGGTGCACGTGCATTCGGTGGGCCTGCCGGACGGTGCCGCGCTGTCCACGGATGCGCACGAGGCCGCTGGGCAAATCAACGCCGCCATGGAAGTGTTGGTGCGCGAACGCCCCGAACAGTACCTCTGGTCGTACGCGCGTTACAAGTCGCCCAGGGGCTCAGGTGCAGCGGCAGGGGCCGACGCTGGGGCGTGAGTCCAGTCCCACAAGAGCTGGGCAACTTCGTCCAAGCCTTGTTTTTTCAGGGCTGAGAACAATTTGACTTCGCCACCACCGGCGTGCAGCTTGGTCAGGGCCAAAACGTCGCGGCCTTCGACGCGGGTCAGTTTGTCGGATTTGGTCAGCAAGACCAAAAACTTCAAGCCCTCCTCCACGCGGGGGCGGATGACCTCTAGCAAGATCTCGTCCAATTCGGTCAGACCCAAACGGGGGTCACACATCAACACCACGCCTTTGAGGTTTTCTCGGGTGATGAGGTAGTTGGCCATGACGCGCTGCCAGCGCAGCTTGGCTTCTTTGGGCACGGCGGCGTAGCCGTAGCCCGGCAAGTCGGCCAAGACCGCGTCGGTCACGCCTTGTTTGCCCAAGGAAAACAGGTTGATGCTTTGGGTTCGCCCAGGCGTTTTGGAGGCAAAAGCCAAACGCTTTTGCTGCGTCAAGGTGTTGATGCAGGTGGATTTGCCGGCATTGGAGCGGCCAACAAAGGCGATTTCGGGCACATCGAGCGGCGGCAGGTGTTGCAGCTGGGGCGCGGTGGTCAAAAAACGGGCGGTGTGGAGCCAGCCATGAGCGATTTTCACATCGGGCACAGCGAGGAGGGGGGCCGTGGCCGATGGGGTCATGGGGGTGTTCTGCTTGGTCATTTGGGGTTTTCCCGGTAGGACATTGTAAAATCAGATGCGAAACACCGGCTGGAGGCTGGTGTGCAAATTTCTTCAACTCAGAAGCCCCTGCTCGCGCAGTGGCGACAAACGACATGAAATTGACCGCCTCTTTGCTCTGCACCGCCGCATTGGCTGCCCTGTCTTTCAGCGCCCAAGCCCAGTCCATCAAGCCCGACACGGCCAAAGGTGCTGCTTTGTTTGGCCAGATGTGCGTGGCCTGCCACGCCGCGGACGGCAACTCCACCACGCCGGCCAACCCCAAATTGGCCCAGCAACACCCCGAGTACCTGATCAAACAATTGCAGGAATACAAGTCGGGCAAGCGCGCCAACGCCATCATGAGCGGCTTTGCGGGTGGTTTGTCCGACGAAGACATGCGCAACGTGGCCTACTGGTTGGCCAGCCAAAAAGCCACCACCGGTGCGGCCACCGATGCCGACTTGGTGCGTTTGGGTGAGCGCATTTACCGCGGCGGTATCCCCGACCGTCAAATTGCATCTTGTGCCGGTTGCCACAGCCCCAATGGCGCTGGCATTCCTTCGCAATACCCCCGCGTCTCGGGTCAGCACGCCGAATACACCGCGGCCCAGTTGCGTTATTTCCGTGACGGCAGCCGCAAGAACAACGTTCAAATGAAGGGCGTGGCTGCCAAGATGAACGACCGCGAAATCCTCGCGGTGTCGGAATACATCGCCGGTTTGCGCTGAACCTTCTGCGGGGTGCAGACCCTGCGGAGGTGAAGGGATATCAGCGATCAGTGATATTTGGCGGCACAATACACCTTCGTGTGTTCAAGAGGGAACCCTCGGCCGCCAGAAGACTCTCATCAAGGCCAAGCGGGATTTGCTCGCTTGGCCTTTGTTTTTGAATGATTGACCCATGACCGTCTCGACCCAAGGTTTTGAAATCCGTTCAGGCTCACGTGTGGTGAGCCAGTGGGTGGAGTTGCTGTCTTCGATGCGCTTTGCCATCGCTTTGTTGACGGTGATTTGTATCGCTTCGGTCATCGGCACGGTGGTCAAGCAGCACGAACCCGCCAACAACTACGTCAACCAATTTGGCCCATTTTGGGCCGAGGTGTTTGAGCGCGCCAGTTTGTTCACGGTCTACAGCGCTTGGTGGTTTTTGTTGATCTTGGCGTTCCTGGTCATCAGCACCTCGCTGTGCATCGCCCGCAACGCCCCCAAAATCTTGGTCGACTACAAGGCCTTCAAAGAAAACATCCGTGAGCAAAGCCTCAAGGCGTTTCCCAACCGTGCCGAGAACCGCTTGGACGAAAGCCCAGAGGTTGCTGCCAACCGCATGGGCCAAGCCCTGTTGGGCTCGGGCTGGAAAGTCAAACTGCAGTCGCGCACCACGGACAGCGGCACGGGCTGGATGTTGGCCGCCAAAAAAGGCGTGGCCAACAAGCTGGGTTATTTGGCGGCACACGGCGCCATTGTCTTGGTGTGTATTGGGGGCTTGCTCGACGGCGACTTGATGGTGCGCGCCCAAGTGTGGTTCAACGACAAAACCCCTTTTATGGGCAGCGGCTTGATCGCCGATGTCCCCGCACAGCACCGCCTGTCCAGCAGCAACCCCACGTTTCGCGGCAACCTGATGGTCACCGAAGGCGCGGTGGCGGGCACCGCCATCTTGGCCCAGCCGCAAGGCGTGATCTTGCAAGACTTGCCCTTCTCGGTGGAGCTCAAAAAATTCGTGGTGGAGTACTACGACACCGGCATGCCCAAGCTGTTCGCCAGCGACATCGTCATCCAAGATTTGGAGACTGGCGAAAGCAAAGAAGCCCGTGTCGAAGTCAATCACCCCGCCTATCACCGCGGCGTGGCGATTTACCAGTCCAGTTTTGACGATGGGGGCTCCAAGGTGGTGCTCAAGGCCCTGCCGCTGGGCGTGCCCGTCAAACCTTTTGAGGTCACCGGCAACATCGGTGGGTCGGCCAATTTGACCAATGGCGCGGAGCAGCTGAGTTTGGAGTTCACCGGTTTGCGCGTGATCAACGTGGAGAACTTTGCCGACCAAGACACCCAAGGGGTGGATGTGCGCAAGGTGGATTTGCGCCAGTCCATTGAGAGCCGTTTGGGCTCTGGTCACAAAACGGCCACGAGCAAAGAGTTGCGCAACGTGGGCCCGAGCGTGAGCTACAAATTGCGCGACTCGGCCGGTCAAGCGATCGAATACAACAACTACATGTTGCCCGTGGACGTGGACGGTCAACGCATGTTCTTGCTCGGCATGCGCGAGACGCCCTCCGAGCCCATGCGCTACCTGCGTGTGCCCGTGGACGAAAACGACAGCATGGATGGTTTTGTCCGCTTGCGCACCGCCTTGGCCGACCCGGCTTTGCGCGACCAAGCGGTGCGACGCTACGTGGCCGCGGCGGTGGACGATGATCGACCCGATTTGAGTCAGGCGTTGATGGCTTCGGGTTCCCGGGCTTTGGGTTTGTTTGCCGGCGTGGAGGCCAGCCCCGAGAACTCGCCTGCGGGCATGCCCACGATTCGTGGCGGCTTGCCCGCGGTCTCGGCCTTTTTGGACCAAAACGTACCGGAGGCTGAGCGCGAGCGCGCCAGCGACGTCTTGGTGCGCATCCTCAACGGGGCTTTGTTTGAGTTGATGCAACTCAGCCGAGAGCGTGAGGGCTTGAAGCCTCTGCCGCGTGATGAGGTCACACAGGCCTTCATGACCCAGTCGGTGTTGAGCTTGAGCGACAGCTTTTTTTACCCCGCACCGATGGTGTTTTTGCTCAAAGATTTTGAGCACATCCAAGCCAGCGTGTTCCAAGTGGCTCGCGCACCGGGTCAGAACATCGTGTACTTGGGTTGCTTTTTCCTGATCGTGGGTGTGTTTGCCATGCTCTACGTGCGCGAAAGACGCTTGTGGGTCTGGTTGGCGCCTCAGTCGGGTGCCGCCGGTAGCCAAGCCACCATGGCTTTGTCGTCGAACCGAAAGACGATGGAAGCCGATGAAGAATTTGAACTGTTGAAAACACAGCTGTTGAAAGTAAACGCATGACGTCCAACCATCAAACCATCGAACTCAAACGCAGCAGCGATTCGGGCCAATTGGCCCCAGGCTATTGGGCACGTCGCAACCTTTGGGACTGGGTCTTCGCGGCCTTGGTGCTCATCGGCGGCGGCTGGGCCTTGAGCCAGTACCAACACGCCATGGACGGCTACGAGCAAGCCATTTTGGTGGGCACCGTGCCGTCGTTGATCGCCTTGGGTTGGTTTTGGCGACCGCTGCGCGCCTTGATGGCGGTGGTGACCGCGTTCACCCTGTTGGCCCTGTGGCTCTACCAAACACCCGCGGGTGTGGCCGATCTGGCCCGCGCCGATCAAGCGTTCATGCTGAAGTACTTCATCTCCAGCCAGTCGGCGATCCTGTGGATGAGTGTGCTGTTCTTCATGAGCACCCTCTTTTATTGGGTGGGTTTGTTGTCCCGCGCAGGTCAAACCTTTGAAGGTTTGGGTTCGGCTTTGGCTTGGGTGGCGGTGGGCTTGGCCCTGATCGGCACTTTGGTGCGCTGGTACGAAAGCCACCAGATTGGCCCAGACATCGGCCACATCCCCGTGAGCAATTTGTACGAAGTCTTCATCATGTTTTGCTGGATGACGGCTTTGTTCTACCTCTACTACGAAGACCAATACAAAACCCGCTCCATGGGTGCGTTTGTGATGTTGGTGGTCAGCGCCGCCGTCGGCTTTTTGCTCTGGTACACGCTGGTGCGTGAAGCACACGCCATTCAACCGCTGGTGCCGGCTTTGCAGAGCTGGTGGATGAAGATCCACGTGCCGGCCAACTTTGTGGGATACGGCACCTTTGCGATCGCGGCCATGCTGGCGTTTGCTTACCTCATCAAACAAAGCGCGACAGAGACGCGTTGGTACAAACTGGCCCCGCTGTGGTTGCTCGGTATCGTTCTGTGCTTGGAGCCCATTGTGTTTCGCCAGTCCGCGCTGGAAAAAGGCGGCAGCTACTGGTTTGTCTACTTCGGCGTTTCCGCACTGATCGTGGCCACGATTTTGTTCAGCCGTCGCCGCATCGCCGAGCGCTTGCCCAGCTTCGAGGTCTTGGACGATGTGATGTACAAGGCCATCGCCGTGGGCTTTGCCTTCTTCACCATCGCCACGGTCTTGGGCGCTTTGTGGGCGGCCGAGGCATGGGGCGGCTACTGGAGCTGGGACCCCAAAGAGACTTGGGCTTTGATCGTGTGGTTGAACTACGCTGCGTGGTTGCACATGCGCCTCATGAAGGGCTTGCGCGGCACCGTGGCCGCTTGGTGGGCCTTGGTCGGCTTGGCCGTGACCACCTTCGCTTTCTTGGGTGTGAACATGTTCTTGTCGGGCT